>JASHVN010000048.1 GCA_030044555.1 Xanthobacteraceae bacterium
GCCTCGCCGGCCAGCAAAGGCGCCGCGGCCGCAACCTGCAGCATCTCATCCATGTTGCCGTTGCAATGAAGCGCCACGTCGCAGCCCGCCGCGAGCGCTGAACGCGTACGCTCCCCGAGCGGGCCGCTTAACGCGCCCATGGACAGGTCATCGCTCATCAAGAGGCCCCGGAATCCGATCGAAGCACGAATCACCTCATGCACTATAACGGCCGAAGTGGTGGCAGGGGCGATCGGATCAAGGGCTGTGAACACCACATGCGCGGTCATAGCCAGCGGCAGGCCGGCAAGAGGGCGAAAGGCAGCAAAATCGCTGGCCTCCAGTTCCGCCCTTTCCGTCGTGACGAGTGGCAGTCTCTGATGGCTGTCAGCGGTTGCGCGGCCGTGGCCGGGCATGTGCTTGACCACCGGCAAAACGCCGCCATCGGCCAAACCGTCAGCAAAGGCGCCGGCAAGCGCCACGACCTTCTGCGGATCGCTGCCGAAAGCGCGATCGCCAATCACCGCGTCCGCGCCCGCGACCGGCACATCGGCAACGGGCATGCAATCGACATCGATACCCACGGCTGAAAGATCGGCGGCGATGAGGCGCGCGCCGAGCCGCACTGCGGCAAGCCCTACCTCGCGATTATGATCGTAAAGCGCGCCATAGGCCGCGGCGGGAGGATATTTTGGCCAATGCGGCAGGCCTAGGCGCTGGATGCGGCCGCCTTCCTGATCGACGAGCACCGGCGCATTTCGGCCGAGCGCCGCGCGACATTCCGCGATGAGCCCGGTCAGCGCGCCGGGGTCGGCAACATTTCGCCTGAAGACGATCAAACCCCATGGCTGGGCGTCGCGCAGGAAGGCGCGCTCCGCCTCAGTCAGCGCTGGTCCGGAAAGGCCCGTGATGAAGGCACGCATAGCCGCCCCTTTGCTCGTGCCCTGAGCCAGGGTCAAGCTTGCTGGAGCATGATCCCGAAAAGAGGAAACCGGTTTTCGGATAAGATCATGCTCAAAGGAAAAAGCTGAACCTTGATCCGATTCAATCGAATTGGATCAAGGCCTAAGCCTTCAAATTCTCTAGTTTCTCTGGATCAGGCAACTACCGCCGGCAGCTTTGAGGCTGCTGCACAGGCTGACTGCATCTGCGCCCGAAGCGAAAGGACCGATGAGCGCGCGGTAGTAAATGCCCTTGGCGCCGAGATCGACCTGCCGGACAAAGGCGCGACGGTCCCCGAGTTGCTGCGGATACTTGGCCTGCAGCGAGCGGAACGCCGCCTGCGCCTCGGCCTCGCTGCGCTGCGAGGTCACTTGCACTGCAAAGCCGCCGCCTCTCTCCGCGGCGCTCTCAGGCAACGCCCCGGTCGACGCGTTCAATGCCATGGGGCCGGGCGCGCCCGTCCGCGAACGCGGCCGCGCGGGCGCTGCTGCATCGTCTTGTCCTGGCACAATTGAAAGCGGCCCGGCTGACGCGGTGTGCTCATCCGACAACCGGCTCGGCCGGGCCGCAGGCTGGTGAACGCGCACAGGCGGAGGCGGCGCATCCTCCTGGCCAGCGGCCGGGCTCTGCTGCGGCAGGATGGACACGGTGTGGACGGTTTTGGCCTCGGGCGACGCGGCGGCGGGCCCACTCAACTGCTCAGGCGGCGGGCCGAAAGGCTGTGCCGCGCTGTTGGCCTCGCCAGAGGCGGAAGGCGGCATGGACGGAGCGCCAGGCGCCTGGTCAGACGCAACAGCGGGTGGCTGCCCGTCGGGCAAAGGCGCATCCGAGGCATTGGAAATAACCGGAATGGTCGTCACCACGCGTGGCGCGGGATCGGCCGCCTGCACATTGACCGGCTGTTCCTCGTGGTTGACCAGCTGATCGGTCGAACCTGTGGCATCGGCATCGGCCTGGTTCGTCGCACCGGCCTGTGCGTCGTGCTTGGGCACGATCTTGATGGGGGTGTCACCCGGCTTGATGATCGGCGGCAGCGAGGGGATCACCGAACCGCCGACCATCGCGCGGTAACCTAGTGCGCCGGCAGTGCCGAGCACCGCCAAGCCAAGCACGGCGACGATAACGATCGTACCGCTGCGCCGCGCCGGGGGAGCTTCCTCCTCGGCCTGATCGTAGCCCTGCTCGCCGGCATCTTCGGCATCGGCGAAGTAGCCGTCTTGCGCGGGCGGAATATATGGCTCAGCGCGCGAATTGCGGGGCTGCTCGTCCCGATAATGAGCATTTTGCAGGCTCGGGTTGCGGCGGGCGCTGCGTGGGTCTTCGGCCGGCGCGCGCGCATATTGCCTCGCGCCAACCTCCTCCTCTTCGTAAGCGCGATCGTCGTAGGCGCTCTCATGCAGCGGCGGCGCGTCATGCGCTGACTGGGAATGATAGGACCCGCCTGGCCGCGGCGCGTAACTGTCGCCAGCGCTATTCTGCTCCGGGTAGTCTTCATTCTCCTCCGGGTAGTCTTCCTCGGCCGCGCCCCAATCCACCGCCGCGGGTGCACCGTCATCGTAGGCTTCCGCCTGGCGACCGGCATCTCGCGCAACGCCGCGATGGGCGTCGCTCTGACCGATCAGACGGGCAAGCTCGGCGAGCGGATCGCTCGTCGTGTAGCGCTGCGGCGATGCAGTGCTGCGCGCGGGCGCGTCTCGACGAGGGGAACGAAAATTGTTGTCAGCCATGAAACCCCGCCCAATTCAGCCTTCCCCTGGACTGCATTCGCAACCCGTCGAAGGTGACGGGAATTCACCGCATCTCATTCGGCGCGTCTACCCCAAGCAGCGCCAGCCCCGAGGCGATTACGGTGACCACGCCTTGTACAAGGACGAGCCGGGCCGCAGTCGTTTGTCGATCATCTTGGATAATGAAGCGTAAATGAGGCGAGGCGTTGCCGAGCGTCCAAAGCGCGTGAAATTCGCTCGCCAAGTCAAAGAGATAAAAAGCAATCCGGTGTGGCTCGTGAGCCAGCGAGGCGCCCTCGACGACGCGCGGGTAAAGAGCAATCCGCCGCATCAGCGATAGTTCAGCGGGGTCGGACAGAAGCTCCAACGGCGCGATCTCGGCCAGTTCGGCAATGTCGGCCGGCAGATCTGAAAAAACAGCGCGAGCGTTGCGGAACACCGATTGGCCGCGGGCATGGCCGTATTGAACGTAAAAAACCGCATTGTCGCGCGATTGCTCGATGACCTTGGCGAGGTCGAAATCGAGCACCGCGTCGTTCTTGCGAAACAGCATCATAAAACGGACGGCGTCGCGGCCGACCTCGTCCACGACCTCGCGCAGGGTGACGAAGTCCCCTGCCCGCTTCGACATTTTGACCGGCTCACCGGCGCGCAAAAGTTTCACCAATTGTATGAGCTTGACGTCGAGCTCGGCGGTGCGGTCGCTCAGCGCAGCGACCGCCGCCTGCATGCGCTTGATGTAGCCGCCATGGTCGGCGCCCCACACGTCGATCAGCGCCTGGAAGCCGCGCTCGATCTTGGAACGGTGATACGCGATGTCGGACGCAAAATAGGTATAGGAGCCGTCGGATTTCTTCAGCGCCCGATCAACATCATCGCCAAACGATGTCGAGCGAAACAATGTTTGCTCGCGATCCTCCCAATCCTCGACTGGCGCTCCTTTCGGCGGCGGCAGCCGGCCTTCGTAAACGTAGCCGCGTGCGCGCAGCCATTCGATCGTTTCAGCCACGCGATCGACGCCGCCGGCAATAAGCGAGCGCTCGGAATAAAACACATCGTGCGTTACGTTGAGCGCGGCGAGATCGGCGCGTATCGCCGCCATCATCATCTCGATCGCCTTGGCGCGCACGAGCGGCAGCCATTGCGCTTCAGGCTGCCGGCGCAGCGTATCGGCATATTCCGCTGCGAGCGCCGCGCCCACCGGCTTCAGATAGTCGCCCGGATAAAGTCCTTCCGGAATGCTGCCGATGTCTTCGTCGAGCGCCTCGCGGTAACGCAGAAAGGCTGAGCGTGCCAGCACATCGACCTGTGCGCCGGCGTCGTTGATGTAATATTCGCGTGTGACCTTAAAGCCCGTGAAGGCGAGCAGGCTTGCCAGCGCGTCGCCAAACACGGCGCCGCGGCAATGACCGATATGCATCGGCCCGGTCGGATTGGCCGAGACGTACTCGACGTTGACCGGTTTTCCACGGCCGATGTCGCTTTGGCCATATTTCAGACCAAGCTGCACCGTTGTCCGCAAGGCATTGATCCAAGCCGCGGGTTTAAGGGTCAGGTTGATAAATCCCGGGCCGGCCACATCGACGCGTTCCACCAGATCATCGCCGCGAAGTTTCTCCGCGATTTGTTCCGCGAGATCGCGCGGCTTCTTGCCGGCCTCCTTGGCGAGCACCATGGCGGCGTTGGTGGCCATGTCGCCATGGGCCGGATCGCGCGGCGGCTCGACCGCCACGCGCGACTGATCGATGCCCGCGGGCAAGACGCCTCCTGCAATCAGCGCGTCGGTGGCGCGACGCACGCGGTCAAGGATTTGGGCGAAGATGTTCTCTACCGACATGAAAAGGCTCGGACGCGGAAAGCGGCGTGGCGCGCCTAACGCAGTTCTGGTGTAGAGTCAAAGAGCCGCGCGTGCTCGGCGAGCGCGTAGCGGTCGGTCATGCCGGCGATAAAATCGGCGATGCGGCGGGCGTGCGCCGCCTCGCCGGTGCCGGCCAGTCCTTCATGCCATTCCGCCGGCAGATCGCCGGGCTGCCCGCTATAGCGGGCGAACAAGTCGCGGACCACGCCGGCGGCCTGATCCATGACGTGCATGACGCGATCGTGGCGATACATACGCGCGTTGAGAAAAACCTTGATGGCGCGCTCTGCCTCTCCCACCGCAGGCGAAAATCCCGCCACCGCCGAAGGTGCTTCCCGCACCTCGTCGGCAGAGTTCGGCGCCAGACGAGAAAGCCTGCGGCGGGTCTCGGCAGTCACGTCCTCGATCAACAGGCCGATCAGCTGGCGGATGAACTCGTGGACCAGGCGGCTCGCGTCGAGCGCCGGATAGGCGGCGCGAATGTCGCCAAGGATCTTGCCCGGCAATGCCACCCCCGCAATGTCGTCGAGGCCAAACAATTCCGCCCGCAGCCCATCGTCGATATCATGGGCATCGTAGGCAATGTCGTCAGCGATGGCGGCGACCTGCGCTTCGGCGCTGGGAAAGCTCCACAGCCGCAGATCTTGCAAGCGGCAATAGTCGAGAACCGTCTCCGGCACGCCGTGCGCGCGATAGCGGCCGAGCGGCTTCCCTTCGCGGTCACTAAGCGGACCGTTGTGCTTGACCAGCCCCTCCAGCGTCTCCCAGGTCAGGTTGAGCCCGTCGAAGCGCGGATAGCGGCGCTCGAGCGCGGTGACTACGCGCAAGGTCTGCGCATTATGATCGAAGCCGCCGAACGCCTTGAGGCATTCGTCGAGCGCGCGCTCGCCGGCATGGCCGAACGGCGGATGACCGAGATCGTGAGCGAGCGCCAGCGCCTCGGTCAAATCCTCGTCGAGGCCGAGCGCACGCGCGAGCGCGCGGGCGATTTGGGTGACTTCCAGCGTATGGGTGAGCCGGGTGCGGTAATGGTCGCCTTCGTCGAACACAAAGACTTGCGTCTTGTGTTTGAGCCGGCGGAAGGCGGTGGTGTGAATAATGCGGTCGCAATCGCGGCGGAAGGCGTTGCGGCTTTTGCTTGCCGGCTCGGCATGGAGCCGGCCGCGGCTCAACGCCGGATCGCACGCATAGGGCGCACGCAGCATTGCGGCATCGATCGCCATAGGTCGGTCCGGCCAATTGACCAAAGCTGTTGCCACACTTAACTATCTGGATGATGCCGTGGCAATCGGCGGAGAGCAAAATGGCGGTCGATGTAACGGTGACCGAACGGGCAGCGACCAGGATCGGCGAAATTCTCAAAGCCGAGCCGGCCGGCACCATGCTGCGCGTGAGCGTCGAAGGCGGCGGCTGCTCCGGCTTTCAGTACAAGTTCGATACCGAGCGCGAGCGCGCCGACGACGACATCGTGATCGAGAAAAGCGGCGCCACCGTGCTCATCGATCCGGTTTCGCTCAACTACATGGCCGGGTCGGAAATCGATTTCGTCGACGACCTGATCGGCTCCTCGTTCAAGGTCAACAATCCAAAGGCCACCGCGTCCTGCGGCTGTGGCACCAGCTTCGCGCTTTAGCGCAA
>JASHVN010000397.1 GCA_030044555.1 Xanthobacteraceae bacterium
CGTGCCGACAACGCCGATCAGCGTCTCACCGACAAGGGCATCGCACTGGGCTGCGTTGGTGCCGAGCGGGCGAAGAGACACGGGACGAAGATGGCGGCCCTCTCAGCAGCGCGCGCCATGGCGCGTTCGCTC
Organism: Xanthobacteraceae bacterium; assembly: GCA_030044555.1. GTDB lineage: Bacteria > Pseudomonadota > Alphaproteobacteria > Rhizobiales > Xanthobacteraceae > BOG-931. The sequence goes on from JASHVN010000397.1 coordinate 133, forward strand.
AGCCTGACGCCGAGTGAAGCCGCCCGCTATGGACTCGCATTGCGCAAGGATGGCCAGCGCCGCTCCGCCTTCGAACTCCTGGCGTATCCGGGTATCGGCATCGTCGAGCTCGCCCGGATCTGGCCGAGCATGGGAGAGCTTGATCCTAAAATTGCCGAGCAGATCGAAATCGACGCCAAGTACGATGTCTATCTCAGCCGCCAGGCGGCCGACGTGGAATCTTATCGGCGCGATGAGAATCTCGTGCTGCCTGACGATATCGACTACGCGGCGTTGCCCGGTCTCTCCAACGAAGTCCGACATAAGCTGCAGGCGCAGCGGCCGCGCACGGTCGGGCAGGCGGGTCGCATCGACGGCATTACGCCCGCCGCGTTGACGCTGCTTGTTGCGCATCTGCGTCGCGGAAACAGTCGCAAGCCGGCGCGCGGGGCGGCATGATCGCGGGCGGCCGGCGAGGCCCGCACGATGTGCGCCCGGCGCTCGTCCGCACACCCGGCGTCAAGCCCGAAGACCTCTCCCACGACCGTGCTCGTGCGCTGGAGCTGACGCCTGTTTCACGTGAAACAGCCGAACGCCTGGAGCGCTTCGTTGCGCTGCTGTTGGACTGGCAGCGGCGCGTCAATCTGATCGCGCCCTCCACCGAACCAGCATTGTGGACCCGGCATATCGCCGACTCGCTGCAGCTTCTGTCGCTGGCGCCCGACGCCCGGGTTTGGGTCGATCTCGGCTCCGGTGCTGGATTTCCCGGCCTGGTCATCGCGTGCGCCTTGGCCGAGACATCCGGGGCGCGCGTTTACCTTGTGGAAAGCAATACCAAGAAGGCGGCGTTTCTGCGTGAGGCGGTGCGTGTGGTTGCCGTGCCAGCTTTCGTCCGCGGCGAACGTGCTGAAGATTTCGTTAACGCCGCTCCGGAAGCCGTGGATGTCGTGACCGCCCGAGCGCTTGCACCATTGCGCGACTTACTGGCGAAGGCCTATCCATTATTGGTAAAAGGTGCCGTGGGCCTGTTTCCCAAGGGACAAGCTGTTGAGGTTGAATTGACCGAAGCCGCTAAATGTTGGAGGGTTCAGGCGGTTTTGGCGCCGAGTCGGACCGATCCGAAAGCTCAAATCGTCGTGGTGCGTGGTCTTGAGCCGAAATCGGCTGCGCCAGCGAGGCGCGGCGCGGCCAAACGCTAGGGAATGGGGACTCCGATGAGTGACGTATTCCCGTCAGAGGAATCCTCCGGCCAGACTTCCTCGCCGGAAGCGGACCAGCAGCTGCAGATCGAACCGGCGCGGCCACCGCGGGTGATCGCCGTCGCTAATCAGAAGGGCGGGGTCGGCAAGACGACGACCGCGATTAATCTCGGCACGGCGCTGGCGGCGATCGGCGATGAAGTCCTTGTCATCGATCTTGATCCGCAGGGCAACGCATCAACGGGTCTCGGCATCGACCGGCGCAGCCGGCGCCATTCGACATATGATGTTCTGATCGGTGAGGCGACGCTGCGCGACTCCATCGTCGAAACGGCGGTGCCGCGCCTGCACATCGCACCTTCAACGCTCGACCTCTCCGGCCTCGAACTTGAACTCGGTCAGGAGCGCGACCGCGCCTTCCGTTTGCGCAACGCGCTGGCGCCGCTCAACGTGGCGTCTACGGGCGCAAAGAATTTCAGCTACGTGCTGGTGGACTGTCCGCCCTCGCTCAATTTGTTGACCGTCAACGCCATGGCGGCAGCGCACGCCATTCTGGTGCCGCTGCAATGCGAATTCTTCGCGCTCGAAGGTTTGTCGCAGCTGCTCAAGACGGTCGATCAGGTCCGCGAGACCCTCAATCCCGGTCTTGCGATCCACGGCGTCGTGCTGACCATGTACGACGCGCGCAACAATCTTTGCGGCCAGGTGGTCGCCGACGTGCGCCAGTTCATGGGGCCCAAGGTCTACGAGACGATCATTCCGCGCAACGTTCGGGTGTCGGAAGCGCCGTCGTATGGCAAGCCCGTGCTGGTCTACGATCTCAAATGCAGCGGCAGCGAAGCGTATCTGCGGCTAGCGACCGAGGTCATCCAGCGCGAAAAGGAATTGTGCGCTGGATGACGGGAAAGCACGCGTGAGCGAAAGTTTGGGAGGATCTGTGTTGGCAGAGGAGGCGCGATCACGACTGGGACGCGGGCTTGCCGCGCTGATCGGCGATGTGGGCGCCGAGAGTTCGATAGAACGTCCGCGCGGCGGGCAGCGGCGCTTGCCGATTACGTCATTGCGGCCGAATGCGCGTAACCCGCGTCGCTTTTTCTCCGACACCGAACTCGACGAACTGGCGGCTTCGCTGCGCGAGCGCGGCATTATTCAGCCGATCGTGGCGCGGGCACTGCGCGGCGTCGCCGACGCCTATGAGATCATCGCCGGCGAACGCCGCTGGCGCGCGGCGCAGCGTGCCGGGCTCCACGAGGTTCCCGTCGTTATCATCGAAGCCACCGATGCCGAGGCGCTACAGCTTGCGATCATCGAGAACGTGCAGCGCGCCGACCTCAATCCGCTTGAAGAGGCGGAGGGCTATCGCGCACTGATAGACGAATATCACAATAGCCAGGACGAGGTCGCAAAGATCATCGGCAAGAGCCGCAGCCACGTCGCCAACACGTTGCGGCTGCTGAAGCTTCCGGAGACGGTGAGAGCTTATATCAATTCCGGCAAGCTCTCGGCCGGGCATGCGCGCATGCTGGTCGGCCAAGACGATGCCGAAGAACTTGCCCACCAAATCGTCGCGCAAGGTCTTAACGTGCGCCAGGTCGAAGCGCTGGCGCGCGAGACGGTGAAAACGAGCGGCAAGGAGCAAACAAACGGCCGCAAGGCGCAAAAGCATGCGGCGAAGAACGCCAACACGGTGGCTCTGGAAAAACGCCTGGCCGATGCGCTCGGACTTGCCGTCAGCATCGATCATCGTGACCGCGGTGGCTCGCTCACCATCCGTTATCGCAGCCTCGATCAGCTCGACGAAGTGGTGCGGCGGCTGGAAAAGAGGCGCTGAGATGGTCATGCCTGCACTTGACGGGTCACCCCATCGCGCATCGCGCGATGAGACCCTGACGCGGGCATTCATCTTTCGTTATTACGTCGAAAAGTCGATGGCGTTGCACGGTCCGGCCATGACGAAGTGTGAGCGTTTCAGCTCCGCCATTGCGCCTTGAAGGCTTTGCGCTTCTCCGGATCGTAGAGACTGGGATAATCGTATTTCAACGGCTTCGACGGCTCGACGTGCAACGTGGCGAAGACCGGGCCTTCCTGATCGAGCACATGCGCCACTTGCTGCTCGAAAATTTTCAGATCTGAAAAATCATAGGCGGCCACATAGCCCGATGCGCGCGCCATGCTGGCAAAGTCCACCTTCGGATTGGGGATGGGCTGACTGCCGTTGGCCTCATAAGTGTCGTTCTGCGCGACCAGGTGCACAAAGTTCTTCGGCGCGACGGCCCCGATGGTGACAAGGCTCCCGAGGTTCATGAGCAGGCTGCCGTCGCCCTGCAGAACGATCACGCGCTTGTTCGGTTGCCCGAGCGCAAGCCCAAGCCCGTGCGAGGAGTCGAGCCCCATCGCGCCGATCGACAGATAATTCAGCGGGCGCGGACTGACTTCGACCCAATCCACCGCGGAACTGTAAGTGGCGACTACGGCCTCGTCTTTGATGTGGCGCGCCAGGATGCGAAAGCACTCGTCCCGTTTCATCATGACGCTTTTGGCCTCCGCCCGATCAGAAGCGCAACCGGCTCCGACTCCCGATAAGCTTTCTCGATGGCCGGCTGGATTTTATTGACGTCAGCATCGACGTTGATCAGATGATGCGCGATGCCCATGTCGTCGCAAATCGGCTCGATGATGCGCACCCCGTAGCGCGGCGAGACGCGCGGCGCGACTTCGGGATCGTGGCCGAGCAGGCCGACCATCATGCAGATCGGTTGCTTGTACTCGACCGCAATGCCGCGGATGGCGTTGAGGGAGTCGAGAAAACCCGTGTACTGGATCAGGATCAGCGCGCGCCTGTCGGAATAGGACAGGCCGGAGGCGATGCCGATGCATTCGTCCTCCTTGCAGACGCGGATGAGTTGAAAATCCTGGTTGCGCGCGATCGGCCCCAATAGGCCTTTGCTGGTAACGATGTCGGGCACCGCCAGCACGTATTCGATCCCGCTCGCCTTGATGGCCGCAATGATGCCGCCGCCGTGGAGCTCGCGGACGTCGCCATCGACGCCTGCCACTGAGGCTTCCATACCTGTCCTCCCCGTAATTCGTTGTTGCTAAACTAGCCTGGGCGGAAGGCTGGTCAATCCGCTCCGCGGCTTTCCTGATCTGCGGCCGCCGCAAATGGTTTGGCCTGCGGGCGCAAGCCTGCCGTGCCGCGTCGCCGGGAAGATGCGTTTGTGGAAGAACGAGGCTTTGAAAGAACGCGGCTTTGGA
>JASHVN010000398.1 GCA_030044555.1 Xanthobacteraceae bacterium
CGGCAGCCGCGGCTGAAGTCTCCCGAACAAATCACCGCCGAGCTTGATGCCATGCTGGCACAGCGCAGCCATCCGCCCGTCGTCTATTTCGTCGACGACAATTTCATCGGCAACCGCAAAGCGGCGCGCGAGATGCTGCCGCATCTGATCGCCTGGCAGCGCCAGCACGATTATCCGCTGAATTTTGCCTGCGAGGCCACGCTTAATCTCGCCAAGCAGCCGGAAATCCTCGCGCTCATGCGCGAGGCGCATTTCCATCTCGTCTTTGTCGGCATCGAGACGCCGGAAGTCGATGCGCTCAAGGCCATGCGCAAGGACCAAAACGCGGCGCTGCCGATGATGGAAGCGATCAAGACGCTCAACAGCTATGGCCTTGAGGTCACGTCAGGGATCATTCTCGGCCTCGATACAGACACCGCCGAGAGCGAGAGCCAGCTCAAGGCCTTCATCGACGCATCGCAGGTGCCGATCCTCACCATCAATTTGTTGCAGGCGCTGCCGAAGACCCCGTTGTGGGACCGCCTCAAGGGCGAGGGCCGTTTGATCACCGACGACAAGGGGCTCGAAAGCAACGTCCGCTTCCTGCGCCCGCATGACGAAGTGGTGGCGACGTGGCGGCGCTGCATCGCGCACGCCTACGACCCCGAGCATCTGTTCGCGCGCTTTGCCTATCAGGTCGAGGCGACCTATCCGAACCGCTTGATCGGGCCGGCAGGCGGCAAGCTCACGATCAACAATCTGCGCCACGCTCTCGTGCTGGCGTTCAACGTCGCGCTCCGCGTCGGCGTCTTCTCGCCCTATCGGCGGCCGTTCTGGCGCGCCGCACGGAAGGCGCTTGCCCGCGGGCAGATCGATGCGGTGCTCAGCATGGGCTTTGTCGCTCACCATTTGATTCGGTTCACACGCGAGGCGCTGCGCGGCGATCACAACGCCTCGTTTTATTCGGCGCGCGAGCGCGAGCGTGCGTTTGACCACGAGGAAACGCGTTCACTACGCCGGTCGGCCTGACCGGCGGCAACCTCGCGCATGACCGCTTGCCGGGTGGCGATTTTGCCGCAGATTTGCGAGGGTGCGGCGAGTGGCGGGCGAGGCGGCGCTCAGACGGGAGCTCACAGATGAGCGAGAAATTATCCGGCGAGGCACGCAAGGCCGCACTCGGCCGGCTTAAAGGCTGGAGCGAGGTCGCCGGGCGGGATGCCATCAGCAGGAAATTCGTCTTTGCCGATTTCAACGCAGCGTTCGGCTTCATGACGCGCGCGGCGCTGGTGGCGGAAAAGCTCGATCACCATCCCGAATGGTTCAATGTCTACAAGACCGTCGAGGTGACGCTGTCGACCCACGATGCCGGCGGCGTCACCCAACGCGATATTCAGCTCGCCGAGGCCATGAACAGTATAGCTGGGTAAAATAGCGGCGTGAGTTTCGCCTTGCGGCTGCCGCCTTTGGCAACCATCTTTCCCGAGCGGCGCGGTGCCGGCTTTCTTGAACGACACAGCGCCGGCCGGAGGAAAAGATGTGGTCTTGGCAGCAAACTGCTTCCTGGCAGGACTTCGCGGCGCTCAAACGCCGCGTGGCCGGCAACGAGCAAGCGTTGCGGCGCAAATTGTGGCGCCTACTGCTGCGCGAGGCTGCAAGCTTGCCGTTCGCCGACCAGCTGCTGACGGCTTATTATTGTACGTTCGACCGGCGAACGCCGCTCTACGTCAAGGGCATATTGGCCGGCGCGATCGTGTATTTCGTCGTGCCCGACCGCTTTGTTCCGAAGAATCTCCCGTTCATCGCGCTTGCCGACGATGCCGCGGTGCTTGCCGCGGCGTTTCGGGCGGTCTCCTCGCACATCAAGCCGGAGCACCGGGACGCGGCGCAGCGGACGCTCGCGCGGCTGCGCCGCTAAAGCGCGATGATTTGAGAACGATTCATGGATCATGCGCTAGGCGCTCACGGCCGCAGCACGATCTTTCCCATCACTTTGCGGTCGGAGATGAGCTTCATTGCGGCGGCGATGTCGGCCAGCGGATAGGCCGCGTGCACATGCGCGGAAAGCTTGCCCTCGGCAGCCCAGCGCGCCACATCGGTGAGCAGTGCGTGCTGCGCCTTCGGTTCGCGTTTGGTCCATGAGCCCCAGAACACGCCGCGGATATCGCAGCCTTTAAGCAGCACGAGATTGAGCGGCAGCTTTGGAATTTCGCCGGCCGTAAAGCCGACAACCAGATAGCGCCCCCGCCAGGCAAGCGAGCGCACGGCCGGCTCGCAATATTGGCCGCCGACCGGGTCGTAGATCACATCGATGCCGTGCTCGCCGCCGCGCTTTTTGAGCGCATCTCGCAGATCTTCTTTGGCGTAATTGACGGTCTCGTCGGCTCCATGCGCCCGCGCGAATGCGAGTTTCTCGTCGGACGAGGCGCAGGCGATGACGCGCGCGCCCATCAGCTTGCCGAGTTCCACGCAGGCGAGGCCGGCGCCGCCGGACGCACCGAGCACCGCCAATGTTTCGCCGGTTTTGAGCTGCGCCCGCTCGCGTAACGCATAGAGCGACGTCCCATAGGTGATGCAAAGGCCCGCGGCGCGCTCGAAATCGAGATTTTGCGGCAGCTTCACCAGTTGCTTCGCCGCCACCGCAACCGCTTCGCGCGCGGCGCCCCAGCCCATGAAGGTCATGACGTGGTCGCCGGGAGCCACCTCGCTCACTTGCGCGCCGACGCTTTCCACGATGCCGGCGAACTCCGCCACCGGCGAAAACGGAAACGGCGGCTTCTGCTGGTATTTGCCGGCGATGATAAGCGTATCGAAGAAATTGAGCGCCGCAGCTTTGATGCGCACCACCGCCTCGCCGGCCGCGGCCTGCGGCGGCGCGATATCCACAAGTTCGAGTTCGTCCGGCGGGCCGAAATGGGTGCAGAGGATGGCTTTCACAGAAACCTCATTAGCATACTTATTCTCCGCAATTGGATTAACCGCGGAGCTTTGATATCAGTGTTAGGGGGTCGGGGAGATCCAATGCGCACTCGTCGGGCATTGCCCATTCTTCTATCGCTGCTTTTAACGCCGGGCCTTGCGGTTTTGGCCTTGGTGCCGGCCTTGGCGCAAGAGCCGGAGCAGCCAGGCGCTGCCCCGCCCACGCCGGAAAGTCACCCGACAAGACCGCGGCCGAAGCCGAAACCTCCCGCGCCGGCCGAGGCAAAGCCTACGCTGCTCGGCCAATTTGCCGAGTGGGGCGCCTATTCGGCGTTGCCGGCAGGAAAGAAAATCTGCTTTGCCATCGCAAAGCCGACCACCGCCGAAACCAAGCCGCCCAATCGGCCGCGCAATCAACCCTATATGTTCATCACCACGCGGCCGGCCGACAAGGTCACCAACGAGGTCTCGGTCGCCATCGGCTATCCGCTGCGCTCGGGCAGCGAGGGGAGCGTCGAGGTCGGCTCGACCACGTTCGCGCTCTACACCTTGGGCGACGGCGCCTGGATCAAAAACACGGCCGAAGAAGCCCACATGGTCGATGTCATGCGGCATGGGGACAGTGCCGTGGTGCACGGCGAGTCGTCGCGTGGAACACAGTCGACCGATACGTATTCGCTCAAGGGATTGTCCGAGGCGCTCGACCGGGTCGCTCAAGAGTGTCAGTAGAAGGGCGCCAATAGCAGGCTGCCATTGGAAAGCGTACCACCGGGGACGCGCCTTGCGTCCGTGAAAAGGGTGGCCCGGCCACCCTCTCAATTCGCAGCAGACGCTTCGGGCGTTAAGCTTTGCCGGCTCGTTTGGCTTGCCACCTCCCGGTTTTCCGGGGATGAACTATTTTAGGGGCAAGTTTAGGAACACGGCTTTAGGGCCAAGGCGAACGAGCGCCGTCCCCATTTTGGACCGATCGATGACGGATTTTGCCACCCACGCAGACGCCATTGCGCCGGGCTTCATCGAGAAGCGGCCGCTGCAGCGTTACGTCGCGCCGACCAAACCGTCGCTGGTCGGTTCCTCGCGGGCGGCGCTTGCCGAGGCGCTCAGCGGCATCGGCGTGCCCGAGCGGCAGCGCCGCATGCGCGTGCAGCAGATCTGGCACTGGCTCTATGTGCGCGGCGCGCAAAGCTTCGATGAAATGACGACGCTGTCCAAGGACCTGCGCGCCGCCCTGGCGCAGCATTTTACCTTGGCGCGCCCGCAAGTCGCCGCCGAGCAGATTTCGGTCGACGGCACGCGCAAATGGCTGTTGCAATTGCCGGGCGAGATCGACGGCCGGCCGCACGAAGTCGAATGCGTCTACATTCCGGAAGCCGATCGCGGCACCTTGTGCATTTCCAGTCAGGTCGGCTGCACGCTCAATTGCACGTTCTGTCACACCGGCACGCAGCGCCTGGTCCGCAATCTCACGGCGGAAGAAATCGCAAGCCAGGTCGTGTTGGCGCGCGACGGGCTCGATGACTGGCACCGGGAGAGCGCAGGCAGCGGCGAGCCCGAGAAGCGGCAGGTGTCGAACATCGTCATGATGGGCATGGGCGAGCCGCTCTATAACTTCGAAGCCGTACGCGACGGCCTCAACGTGGTGGCGGACGGCGAGGGATTGAGCATTTCCAAGCGGCGCATCACGTTATCGACCTCCGGCGTCGTGCCGCAAATTTCGCGCGCCGGCACCGAGATCGGCGTCATGCTCGCGGTGTCGCTGCACGCCGTCACCGACGACGTGCGCAACGCGCTGGTGCCGCTCAATCGCAAATATCCGCTCGCCGAATTGCTCGAGGCCTGCCGCAATTATCCGGGACTTTCCAATGCGCGGCGGGTGACGTTCGAATATGTGATGCTCAGGGGAATCAACGACTCGCTTGCCGATGCCCGCGCGCTGGTGCGGCTGATCAAGGGCATCCCGGCCAAGATCAATCTCATCCCGTTCAATCCCTGGCCGGGAAGCAAATATGAGTGCTCGGACTGGAGCCAGATCGAGAAGTTTTCGGAGATCGTTTTCAACGCCGGTTATGCGTCGCCGGTGCGCACGCCGCGCGGCCGCGACATCCTCGCCGCTTGCGGGCAGCTCAAGAGCGCGAGCGAAAAACTCTCCGCCCCCGAGCGCCTGGCTTTGCGCGCCATGGCGTTGACGGATTGAGGCAGACCGCAGGCGAACAATGACCATCGTCGTTCGCATCCTGATGGTGATCATCGCCTACGTGCTCGCCTGCATCGCAGCTTCGCTCGTGCTCACCATCGGCACGCTGGCGCCGCAATGGGAGCAAATATCGTCGCCGGACGTGCCGTCAGTGATGCTTTGGTCGGTCGTTGGCGTCGGTACCGCGATCATTGCCGTTGTGGCCTTGCTGCCGTCGTTTCTGGTGATCGCGCTCGCTGAAGGCTTTGCCTGGCGTTCCGTCGTGCTTTACGGCGCGCTCGGCGGGGTGTTGGCGCTGGCGCTGACTTACGGTATCGACTTCGCCGGCTACGCCCGCGGCCTCGATGGCGCTTTCGCGCACGAGCGCGAGGTGCTCGCCGCCTCCGGCATCGCCGGCGGCTTGGTGTATTGGGTTTTCGCCGGCCGCAAGGCAGGTTTGTGGAAGTTGTAATGCGTGCGCAAAAGGCCTCGGGCCGGATCGAATGAATCGGACCGGACTGGCGATCGCGCTTGTCATTGGCGCGGTGGTGGGCTTG
>JASHVN010000049.1 GCA_030044555.1 Xanthobacteraceae bacterium
CGCCTTTCGGTTCTCATTGCCTGCGGCAATTCGATTTGCGGCAATTCGGCGATCGCGGCGGTGGCGCCGGTCATCGGCGCGGACAGCAGCGACATCGCCTCGTCGATCTCGTTCACCGCTGTGCTGGGCGTCGTGGTCGTGCTCGTCCTTCCGCTCCTGGTTCCTGTTCTGCGCCTGTCGCTGACCCAATACGGCGCCCTCGCCGGCTTGACGGTTTACGCCGTGCCGCAGGTTCTCGCGGCGACCCTGCCGATCGGCGCGCTGAGCAATCAGGTTGGCACGGTGGTCAAGCTTGTCCGCGTGCTCATGCTTGGCCCGGTGGTCTTGGGCTTTTCGCTGTTCGCCAGACACTTGCGCGCCGACAAAACGCGCGGTCCGCTGGAGCGGCCGCGGCTGCGCCCGACGGAATTCGTACCCTGGTTCATCATTGGCTTCGTGCTCGTCCTCCTCGCCCGCTCGCTCGGTCTTATTCCGCAACGCCTGTTGCCGCCGCTGACGCACGCCGCGGCGCTGTTGACGACCGTCGCCATGGCCGCTCTCGGCCTCGGCGTCGACGTTCGCGTCGTCGCCCATACGGGGGCGCGCGTGACGCTTGCGATTACGGTTTCGCTGATCCTGCTCGGGCTGATGAGCTACGGGCTCATTCGCGCGATCGGCATGCCCTGACCGCGCATCACCGATGCAGCGCGATCGAACGCTCTTGAGTCATTGAAGCGAAGCTTCGTTAATGCCCGCTGGGTGAGGCTGGTGGACCTGACCGTGACGGCAACGGAGGAACCATAATGATGAATGCCAAAGCTTATGCGGCCGAGGCTATTGGGACGTTCTGGCTGACGTTCGGAGGATGCGGCAGCGCGGTCATTGCCGCCGGCTTCCCGCAAGTCGGGATCGGATTGCTCGGCGTGTCGTTGGCGTTTGGGCTGACGCTGCTCACCATGGCTTACGCCATCGGACACATATCGGGATGTCACATCAATCCGGCGGTGACCGTGGGATTATTCGCCGGCGGCCGCTTCCCCGCGGGACAGATCATCCCTTATATCATCGCGCAAGTGATCGGCGCGATCGCCGCCGCGGCGCTGCTCTATGTCATCGCGCGCGGCGCACCGGGTTTCGATCTGGCCAAAGGATTTGCCACCAACGGCTACGGCGACCATTCGCCGGGCCATTACGATCTCATTTCGGCGCTGTGCAGCGAGATCGTGATGACCATGGTCTTTTTGTTCGTCATCATGGGCGCGACGCACGGCAAGGCGCCGGCCGGTTTCGCGCCGGTCGCCATCGGGCTGACGCTGACGATCATTCACCTCGTGAGCATTCCGATCACCAATACGTCGGTCAATCCGGCACGCAGCACCGGGCCGGCGCTGATCGAAGGCGGCGCGGCGCTGGCGCAGCTTTGGCTGTTCTGGATCGCGCCCTTGATCGGCGGCGTGCTCGGCGGCCTGCTTTACCGCTGGCTGAGTGGCGAGCCGCAGGGCGAGGTCATCGGTACGGATCGTCCGGCCGCGTGACGTTCCCCGACGCATTCGGTCGGCGGCACGGCGCGAGACACCGAGGACGAAGGACGGTTCGCAGATCTGATCCGGCCACTATAGCGGGATGAGATTTGATTGAGCGGGATGAGATTTGATTGAATCGTCATGCCCGCGCTTGACGGGGCACCCCATCGCGCATCGCGCGATGGGGACCCCGACGCGGGCATCCACGTCTTAAATGCCGCAGCAAACAAAGACGTGGGTGGCCGGAACAAGTCCGGCCATGACGGCTTCTGTTAAACCTGAAATCATCACGCGCCAGCCCGGAGAGTGACTGCACGCTCCGGCTCCGATTTCCGTTTCGCGAAAGCCGCACGCCATTCAATGCAGCCGGAACTCGCCGTCTATGGGGCGGATTTCCGCGGGCTTTATCAGCCTGGCGTGTGCGACGGTCACCGAATGCAGCGGGCCCTCGAGCGTCTCCAGCCAGAAATTGAGGAATTTGTTCAGCACCGGAAAGCTCGGGCAGAGATCATAGTCCTGCCAGATATAGGTCTGTAACAGCCAGGGATGATCCGGCCGCCGGTACAGGATGTTGGCCGTGGTCAGTCCGTAGCCCTCCAATTGCCGGCGAAAATCCTCCGAAACTTGTCTCCCTTGCCCCCCTTTCGAAACTGCTGCTTCCTTCGACACCATGGTGCCCTCCAATCCCCGACACCGGGAATGCTTCGCGACTCGCTTCGACATTGCAAGCCTCAATTTTGAATAAGTTGTTTATTTTCAAGCCATTAGCAGCATCCCTATAGCCTTGCTAACAACGCGATGCTGCTGACAGTCCGGTTGCATCACGTCCGTCGGTGGTCTCAACGGGGGGTGATTGGGAACGGTTTCCTGTCGGCGCCGGCCTTTATTTTTCCGCCGCCGCGGAACCGTGGCCGCGGGGCCACAGGGCTGCACATAAATCGCAGGCGTGGAACGACTCTCAGCGCCCTGCTTTGTCGAAAGATCAGGGGTAATGTCGGCAAATCGACATGTCAGGCCACGCCATAAACGATGGGCCCTATGAACCCGCGACCCTGTTTCGGGTGATGCAGGCGGCCGTCGGCAACGGCCTCAAGGACCGCTACGAGCCGCCGCAGAAAATGTCGCATCAGTTGCTTGTGCTGATGATGCAGATGAACGACCGCGCCCGCCGCGAACGCGCGCAGGCCGAGCAGGCGGAGAAAAAGGCTTGCCACGCAAATGGTAAACGCCGGGACGCCCTGCCAGACGCCTGAGATCATTGAGTTAATTCGAGTTTCGCGGCCGGCCTGACGCGGCCGGCGCGATCCGTGACTGATTCTTTGTTGGCAATCCGCGCGGGCGAGTGCTAAAAATTTTCAGGCGCCTCTTGCGGGCAAAAAACCACCACCCTATTTCGCCGCCAAGCGGTCAAGTCAGGGACCCGCACGGGGCCGCTCAACCACAAACTTTCCGTTTGTTCAGTACCTTAGGAGGACATCATGAAGTTTCGTCCGCTTCACGACCGCGTCGTCGTCAAGCGCATCGATGCCGAGGAAAAGTCAGCCGGCGGCATCATCATTCCCGACACCGCCAAGGAGAAGCCCTCGCAGGGCGAAGTGACCGCCGTCGGCCCGGGCGGCCGCGACGAGGCCGGCAAGCTCATCCCGATCGACATCAAGGTCGGCGACCGCGTGCTGTTCGGCAAGTGGTCGGGCACCGAAGTCAAGATCGACGGCCAGGAGCTCCTGATCATGAAGGAGTCCGACATCATGGGCGTCATCGACGAGCCGGCAGC
>JASHVN010000050.1 GCA_030044555.1 Xanthobacteraceae bacterium
GTGTCGTTGAGCCAGCCGTGCGGAGCGCCGGCAAAAACCTTGATCGTGTAGCTCTTGTCGTGTCGGTCGAGGCTGTCGCGGAAATGGCGGACGTCGTCCAGCGAGATCAAATGGTCGGCCTCGCCGAAAATGCCGAGCACCGGGCATTGCAGGCGTCCCAGCATGTCATCGAGCGGCTTGATATAGCGATCGCTCGGCTGCCATTCGCGTGCGTTTGCCGCGCCGTACCAGACCAAAGCTGCGGCGATGTTTTTGCTCTTTCCTTCGGCTGCCAGCACCAGCGGATGGCGCCCGGTCTGGCATACGCCTTTTACGGCGATCTTTTCGGCGTCGACCTGCGGCAGTGCGGCGACTTCCGCCACGGCGCTGTCGAGGTGATCGATCGCTTCGCTATCGGTGAGCGCGTAACCCACATCGCCGCGATGAAGCGCGTCCTGATCGGGATGTTTGTAGAAAAAATCCGGTGCAATACAGACAAAGCCGTCACGCGCGAACCGCTCGGCAAGGTCGCAAGTGTGCTTCACCAGTCCGTAGCGCTCGTGCATCAGCACGATGGCTGGAACCTTTTCCTCGCCGCCGGCGACAGGCACGGCGAGAAATGCCGGCAAGCCGCCGGAACAGCGAATGGTCTTTGTCGCTATATCGGACACGTTTCCTCCACTGAGCTGTGCCGCAACGGCACGCGTTCACACGACCGTAGTCGCGGAAAAGTTCCAAAGTGTAGATTAAAATTTTGCGCAACATAGAAATCCCCGAACTCTTGCCACAATGCGCCATCACCCTTACGCCAGATTGAGGGAAAGGGTAGTTTCCATGAAATGGCGAACACTCGTGGCCGGCGCGCTGGCGTCGGCGGTTTTCTGCGTGCTCATGTCATCGTTCGCATCGGCAGAAGTACGCATCGTCGGCGATCCGGGCGGCGAAGTCGCCTCTTACGTGCACAAATATCAGGAAATCCGCGACTCGGGCCAGCACGTCGTCATCGACGGTCCGTGCCTTTCTGCGTGCACTTTGCTGACGGGCATCATTCCGCGGGATCGCATTTGCGTCACCGCCCGGGCGATGCTCGGCTTTCACGCCGCGTCCTACTATGACGATGTGTCGCGGCAGTTCGTGCCGACACGCTCCGGCAGCCGCGTGGTCATGGGCCTCTACCCGCCGGCAATCCGCGGTTGGATCCAGCGTCATGGCGGACTGACGCCGCAGCTTATTCAGCTGCGCGGCCGCGATCTCGCGGCGATCTATAAGACCTGCCGTTAGGGTCGATCTGTCTGCAACAATCGTCTGCGGCTTGACGCGGCTGCAGCGCGCCGCGTCAGCGAGTTGTGGCCGGACGGGTTCGGGTCTATCTACGGGCTGTGCGCGACACGTCGCGCCGCCCGTGCTCGGGCAGAGGCAGAGAAGCAGCGGTGAACCCGAAAGCCCCCCGTATTGCTTTGGTATTGGGCGCCTTTCTGGCCGGCCTTGGGCTGTTCCTGGGCGCTATTTTCGTTGTCACCGGGCTCTCGCCGGCGCCGGGCGTCGGCGCGTCTGTGATCGGCGGCACGTTTCACCTGGTCGACCAGAACGGCAAGCCGTTCTCCGATCAGGATATGAAGGGCAAGCCATATCTGGTGTTCTTCGGCTACACCCATTGCCCGGATATTTGCCCGACCACGCTGTTCGAAATGTCGCAGCTTTTCCGCAAGCTTGGTCC
The DNA here is from genome assembly GCA_030044555.1 of Xanthobacteraceae bacterium. GTDB lineage: Bacteria > Pseudomonadota > Alphaproteobacteria > Rhizobiales > Xanthobacteraceae > BOG-931. Next base: position 1,697 of record JASHVN010000050.1, read on the forward strand.
GGACGCCAACCGCGTCGGCGCGCTGTTCATCACAGTCGATCCCGCGCGCGATACGCAGTCAGTGCTTAAGGATTATCTGTCGAGCTTCGATCCGCATCTGCGCGGGCTTACCGGCGATCAGAAAGCGATTGATCAGGTGATGCGGGATTATCGGGTCTACGCCAAAAAGGTACCGGTCGAAGGTGGTGACTATTCGATGGATCATTCCGCCATCATTTACCTCATGGACAAGGACGGCCATTTTGTCGCGCCGTTCAGCTTCCAGCGCACCGTCGATGCCGAAGCCACGGACCTGCGACGTTATCTCTGAGGCTCCCGAGTTCTGACATTGCCGGCGAAAGTGGAGCGGCACGCCGCATCCCAACGACATTGCCGAACGCTACGCGTCGTGCCGCGCGACCCGAATGCTAGCTTGTCTCGACTTTTTGCCGCACCCCGGCTAAGCGGGCCACATACGAAGACCGAGGTCGGTCCGTCGATCGCGCCCATGCAATCCAAGAAGGCAATATCCGGTTACCGTGGTCGCGTCGCGTGCGCCTGGCGATGGCTCGTCCTTTTCGGCTTCTTGTTCGGCTTCCTGGCCGTGACGTTTGCGGCGCGGCCGTCGGCATTTGCCGCCGAGAATGGCGCTACGCAGCCGCGGAGCGTCATTGTCCCGGGATTTTGGGACCCCCGCCGCCGCCCTGAACGGCCAGACCTTTCACGTCTGCAGACCATCCGCTTCCTCACCGACCTCGATTATCCGCCGTTTGATTATGCGGGGCCGGACGGCAATCCCACCGGACTTAACGTTGATCTGGCGCGACTGATTTGCGACGAGATCAAGGTCGCTTGCACGATCCAGGCACGTCCGTTCGCGACGCTGCTTGATGCGCTCGACAATAATCAGGGCGACGCGGTCATTGCCTCGATTGCGGAGAGCACCGAAATACGCAAGCGTGCCGATTTCAGCGATCCTTATTACCGCACGCCGGCGCGCTTTGCGGCGCGCGCCGACAGCCCGATTGGCGACGTGCTGCCTGAACTGGTCGCCGGCAAGAAAATCGCGGTCGTCGCCGGCACTGCGCACGAGGCCTATCTCAAGCAGATGTTCACCCAGGCGGAAATCCACTCCTATCCGACCGCCCAGGCGGCGCGCGCTGCGCTCAAGAACAAGCAAGTGGACCTGCTGTTCGGCGACGGCATCGCGCTGTCGTTCTGGCTCAATGGCACCGATTCGGGCGGCTGCTGCGCGTTCCGCGGCGGTCCTTTCCTCGACAGCCGCTATTTCGGCGACGGCATCGGAATCGCGGTCAAGCCGGGCAACGACTTGCTGCGTCTGGCGTTTAATTGGGCGCTGTTCCAAATATGGGAGAAGGGAAGCTTTACCGACTTGTGGCTGCGCTACTTCCCTATCAGCCCGTTTTGAGCACAATTCATGCGCAGATGTGAGCCCATACGCCTATGACAGCCGCCATGGCCGAAACGCCTACAGAGCTGCGCGCTCTCGCCGAGCAGTCCAACGCGTGGCCGTTCGAAGAGGCGCGCAAGATTGTCGCGCGGCTTAAGAAGCAGCCCAAGGACGAAGTGATCTTCGAGACCGGCTACGGACCGTCGGGGCTGCCGCATATCGGAACCTTTGGCGAGGTGGCGCGCACCACGATGGTGCGCCACGCCTTTCGCGTGCTGACCGGGGATAAAATCAAGACGCGGCTGATTGCGTTTTCCGACGACATGGATGGGCTGCGCAAGGTGCCGGACAACATCCCCAACAAGGAGATGGTGACGCAGCATCTGGGCAAGCCGCTGACCCGCGTGCCCGATCCGTTCGGCGCCTATCCGAGCTTTGCCGAACACAACAATGCGCGGCTGCGCTCATTCCTTGACCAATTCGGATTTGACTATGAATTCATGTCGGCAACCGCCTGTTACACGTCGGGCCGTTTCGACGCTGCGCTGCTCAAGGTTCTCCAGCACTTCGATGCGGTGATGGCGGTGATGCTGCCGTCGCTGCGCGAAGAGCGGGCGCAGACCTATTCGCCGTTCCTGCCGATTTCGCCGGCGACCGGCATCGTGCTGCAGGTGCCGGTGGTTGCGCACGATGCCGTAGCGGGCACCATCACCTACGAGGACCCCGAGAGCGGCGAGCGCCACACGACGCCCGTGACCGGCGGGCGCTGCAAGCTGCAATGGAAGCCGGACTGGGCCATGCGCTGGCTCGCGCTC
>JASHVN010000399.1 GCA_030044555.1 Xanthobacteraceae bacterium
GCCAAGCGCTTCGCCGCCAAGGAGGCTTGCGCCAAGGCGCTGGGAACGGGTCTGCGTTCGGGCGTGTGGTGGCGCGATATGGGCGTGGTGAACCTGCCATCGGGGCGACCCACCATGGAACTGACTGGAGGTGCCAAGCGCCGGCTGGAGGCGATCACGCCGAAAGGCTACGAGGCGCGAATCGAGCTGACCATCACCGATGAAGGTCCCATGGCCCAAGCCTTCGTGATCATCTGGGCGCTCGCACTCGCCACCGGCTGATTCGTCCCCGCAGCGGCCTTGCTCACCCTTCAATGCGAGGCCGTCATGGAAGGCGCTGAAAATTTTGTCATGGTCCCATGAACGCGCCGCAACCTTATGGAATATTTGGCGAAATCCGATATACCGGCGTCCGCGGCGAATGCCCGCGCGCAATTGCACGCGTCCCGCCCAGCGGCTACAAGGACGCGGGGCGTGCGCGGGGCGATTTCGATAACAAGCTTTAGGACAATAAGCGGATGAGCGTGCAAACCGGTGCCAAACGCAAAGAAGGGGGCTTGGGCGAGACGGTCCGCGTGATCATCCACGCGCTGATCATCGCGCTCGTCATCCGCACCTTTCTGTTTCAGCCGTTCAACATTCCGTCCGGCTCGATGATTCCGACGCTGCTGGTCGGCGATTATCTGTTCGTTTCCAAATATTCGTACGGCTACACCCATTATTCACTGCCGCTGTCGCCCAATATTTTCTCTGGACGCATCTTCGCCACGCAGCCGCAGCGCGGCGACGTGGTGGTGTTCCGCCTGCCCAAGGACCCGTCGATCGACTACATCAAGCGCGTGGTCGGGCTGCCTGGAGACCATATTCAGGTGATTCACGGCGTGCTCAACATCAACGGCGTGCCGGTCAAGCGCGAGCGTGTTCCCGGGAACTGCGTCGCCCACGAGGACGTCGGCCAGCCGGTGATGTGCTATCGCGAGACGCTGCCGAACGGGGTGACCTACATTACCCACGATTTCACCGACAATGGCTTCCTCGACAACACCGAGGTCTTTGATGTGCCGCCCGGCAACTATTTCATGATGGGCGACAACCGCGATAACTCGACTGACAGCCGGGTGCTGAGCGCGGTCGGCTACGTGCCGTTCGAGAACCTCATCGGCAGGGCGCAGATCATCTTTTTCTCGATCAGCGGCGACAAGCCGGCGTGGGAGATTTGGAACTGGCCGTGGGCGCTGCGCTGGAGCCGATTGTTCACCCTGGTGCGATGAGCGGCCGACGAAAAAAGAAGGCATCTGCGGCAGCGCCGCAGCCGAAAACGCCCGCCGAGGGGGCGGCGGCCGCGGAAAGTCCGCCAAGCGAAGGTCAGAAAGAACCCCGCCGCAGCCGCAAGGCGGCCACCGCTCTGGAAAGCCGCATCGGTTATCGTTTTGGCGACACCGCGCTGCTCACTTGCGCGCTCACGCATATTTCCGCGCTGAAGGGGCCGCGCAATCGCGCCGGCTCCTATCAGCGGCTCGAGTTTTTGGGCGACCACGTGCTCGGCCTCGTCGTTTCCGACATGCTGTTCCGCAGCTTTCCGCGGGCCGACGAGGGCGAGCTGTCGCGCCGGCTCGCCGACCTGGTGCGCAAGGAGACTTGCGCGGAGATTGCCGGGACCATCGAGCTTGGCGCCGCCATCAAATTGGGCTCGTCGGAAGTCAATGCCGGCGCCCGCAAGCGCCCCGCCATTCTCGCCGATGTCTGCGAGGCGCTGATCGGCGCAGTGTATCTTGACGGCGGCTACGCGGCAGCGGCGGCGCTCGTTGAACGATTGTGGCACGAGCGCATGCAGGCGAAAACGCAGCCGCTGCGCGATCCCAAAACCGTGTTGCAGGAATGGGCGCAGGCGCGCGGACTGCCGACGCCCGCCTACAGCGAAGTGGCGCGCTCAGGGCCGGATCACAGTCCGGTTTTCCGCGTCGCCGTCCAGCTTCCGCATTTCGCGCCGGCCGAGGGGTCGGGACGCTCCAAGCGTGCCGCCGAGCAGGCCGCCGCCGCCGCCATGCTGTCGCGCGAAGGCGTCAAGGCCGCGTACCTCAATGGCTGAGCCTGAGCCTGAGCCGGACGGGCCGGCCGGACCGGAGCCGCAGGCGCCCGCCACCCGCTGCGGCTTCGTGGCCCTGATCGGGGCGCCGAATGCCGGCAAATCCACGCTCATCAATGCTCTGGTCGGCACGAAAATCTCGATTGTCACGCCCAAGGTGCAGACCACGCGGACGCTGATCCGCGGCATCGCCATTAACGGCGCGGCTCAGCTCATCTTCGTCGATACTCCGGGCATCTTCGTGCCGCGCCGCCGCCTCGACCGCGCCATGGTCGGCACCGCCTGGGGGAGCGCCCAGGATGCCGATGTGGTCGCGCTCCTGATCGACTCCCGCGCCGGCATCAAGGAGGACGACGAGGCGGTTCTGCGCGGGCTCGGCGATGTGCGCTCGAAGAAGGCGCTCGTTCTCAACAAAGTCGATGTCGTGGCCAAGCCGGCACTGCTGACTTTGGCACAAATGCTCAACGAGCGCGCCGGGTTTGCCGCCACCTTCATGATCTCGGCCCTGTCTGGCGACGGCGTGGAGGACCTGAAAAACTGGTTTGCCGAAAATGTCCCGCCCGGTCCGTGGCTTTACCCTGAGGACCAGATTTCGGACGCGCCGTTGCGCCAGCTCGCTGCCGAAATCACGCGCGAAAAGCTTTATCTGCGGCTGCATCAGGAGCTGCCTTACCAGTCGACTGTCGAAACCGAAGTCTGGAAGGAGCTGAAAGACGGCTCGGTGCGCATCGAGCAGACGATTTACGTCGAGCGCGAGAGCCAGCGCAAAATCGTGCTCGGCAAAGGCGGGCAGACCATCAAGGCGATCGGCGCCGCGGCGCGCGTCGACATTGCCGAGGCGGTCGAGCAGCCGGTGCACCTCT
>JASHVN010000400.1 GCA_030044555.1 Xanthobacteraceae bacterium
GAGAAGGCCAAGCTTGCCGGCTTGTGGGCGCCGCAATCGCCCAAGGAGTTCGGCGGCATGGCGCTGCCGATCACCGCCTGGGCGGTGATGTACGAAGAGGCGGCCCGCTCGATTTTCGGCGCGCTGGCGATGAACTGCATGGCGCCGGACGACGGCAACATGAATCTGCTCGCGCGCATCGGCACGCCGGCGCAGAAAGAATGGTGGCTGCGGCCGATCGTGGAAGGCAAGGTGAAATCCGCCTTCGCCATGACCGAGCCGGCGCCGGGCGGCGGCTCCGACCCGAGCATGATCCGCACATCCGCCGAGCGCAAAGGCCGCAAATGGACCATTCGCGGCCGCAAATGGTTCATCACCGGCGCCGGCGAGGCAGAGAATTTCATCGTCGTTGCGCGCACCTCCGATGACAAGCGCAAGGGTTTGACGGCTTTCCTCTATCACCGCGACCAGCCGGGCTGGCGCATCGTGCGCCGCATTCCCATCATGGGGCCGGAGGAGCATGGCGGCCATTGCGAACTCGAATTCGATGGTCTCGAAGTCGATGACGACAATGTGCTGCTCGGCGTCGGCGAGGGTTTGAAAGTCACGCAGATCAGGCTCGGCCCGGCACGGCTGACCCATTGCATGCGCTGGCTCGGGCTTTCCAAAAGGTGCCTCGAGATCGCGCAAGCCTATGTGAGCAACCGCGAAGGTTTCGGCATCAAACTCGCCGACCGCGAGAGCGTGCAGATCAAACTCGGCCAGGTGGCCCAGCAGATTCAGGTCGGGCGGCTGCTCACCATGCACGCGGCCTGGAAGCTCGACCGCGGCGACCGCGCGCGCAAGGAAATCTCCATGGCGAAAGTGCATGTCGCCGACACATTGCACAACGCCGCCGACACCGCGATCCAGCTCAACGGCGCGCGCGGCTATTCCAAGGACACGATCCTCGAATGGATCTATCGCGCGGCCCGCGCCGCCCGCCTGGTCGACGGGGCATCAGAGGTGCACGCCATGGTGCTCGCCCGCTTTCTGCGCGAAGAGGGCCGCGATTTCTGGCACTGGAGCGCGGGGAACCGGATTTGAGGCCGAGGACCCAAGACGGTCAGGAACCAAACCACTCGGGATGCTCCGTCAGTGCGACGACGCCGCAAAGGAATGACAGCGTACAAATCGTCCACAAGAGAAGCGTCACATAGGTTTCATCGGTCATGAACGATTCAGATGCAATCGAACGGTTCGGATGCAGTCGAACGGTTCAGATGCAATCGACGTGCCATCACATCAATCGAGCATGCATAGGCAGACATGCGCAGCGCCCGATCGCCTTCCGCATGAATTCTTATCGCGCTAACCTTATCGGGATATGACAGGGTCCCGCCCTGCCCTCCTCATCCAGAAGCTCCCAAGGAGAAGACATGAAACTCGCATTTTTCGACGATTTTAAATTAGGGGTGGTCAGCGACGACAAGGTCGTCGACGTCAGCGACGCGGTGGCGGACATCCCTCATCTCGGCCCGCAGGACGTTATTCGCGGCGTGATCGAGCGGTTCGACACGCTCAAGGACAAGCTCGCCGGCGCGGCGGCGCGAGGACAGAGCAAGCCGGTTGCGCAGGTCAAATTCCGGCCGCCGCTGCCGAGACCTGAGAACATCATCTGCATGGCCGTCAATTACATGGAGGACGGCACGCTGCCCGAGCCGGCGCCGATCAACGCCTTCATGAAGTCGCCGAGTTCGGTCATCGGCGACGGCGACACCATGGTGCTGCCGGACATGGCGGCTTCGATCTTCGAGGGCGAGGCTGAGATCGCGGTGGTGATCGGCAAACGCGCCTCGCACGTCAAGGCGGCCGACGCGATGTCTTATGTGTTCGGCTACACCAACTTCATCGACGGCTCGGCGCGCGGCGTGGTGCCTCCCACCAACGTCTTCTATCAGATGAAGTCGCGTGACACATTCGCCCCCATCGGGCCCTACATCGTCACCGCCGACGAGATCAAGGATCCGCACAAGCTGCAGGTCAAGCTCACCAATAACGGCGTGGTTTATCAGAACTTCAACACTGACGACATGGCGCACAAGATTCCGCGCTGCATCGAATGGGTCACCTCGATCCACACGCTGGAGCCGGGCGATATCCTCGCCACCGGCACCAACCACCGCGGTCTCAATCCGTTCATGGACGGCGACAAGATCGAACTCACCTGCGAGGGCTGCGGCACGCTGCACATCACGGTGCGCGATGATCACAAGCGCTCCTGGGCGCGCATCACCCGGCTGGCGCACAAGCAGAGCGGCGCCGAAGGTGTGCACACCAAACAGACCGGCGGCAAATACGCGCCGGCGAAATAGCGCCGTGCCCTAAAGCGGAGTCCGATCAGATCGAACCGTCATTGCGAGCCAACGGGTCCGGCCCGAAGTGGCCGGCCCGATGACAAGCTCCGCGAAGCAATCCAGAGCCGCAAATATTGATTTCTGGATTGCTTCGTCGCCCTTCGGGTTCCTCGCAATGACGACGCTGTGCCAGCTCGATCGGACATGACTCCAGGGTCAAAACTCATAAGCCCCAGTCGCTTTCCGCCGTCGATCGCAATGGCCAGCCTTTTTCCGAGGCAATGATGATGTCAAGGGCGCGCTTTGCGCGCCGCGTAGCGGCTGAGGCCCTTGACATCATCATTGCCTCGGAAGCCCTTCCAGCCATTGCGATCGACGGCTCTCTCTGATCGTTTCTACAGGGGTCGTGGATCAAAGCGGCGTGCTTTATGGGTTTTGACACCTCTGGAGCATGATCCCTCGGGTCAAGCCCGAGGGCGTGCTTTTCTGAAAACCGGTATCCACCCCGGATCGGGGCCGGGGCAGGCTTTTTCGGGATCATGCTCTAACTCAGCGATCGGCGATGCCCATGGCGGCCTTTGCTTTGGCAATGATGCCGGGTGGGGCGCTCACCGTATCGTGCACAATTTGGCTCACCTCGTCGGCGCTCATCGGCTCGATGGTGAAGCGAATTTTTGCCGCGTCGGCAAGAAAGGCGGGATCGCGCAGCGTCGCGGCGAAGGCCTTGCGCAATATCGCCAGACGATCGGCCGGCACGCCGGGCGGCGCCACATAGGGCTGGCCCAGCGCCGGAGGGGAGGAGATGAGCTTGAATATCTGACGTTCCTCATCGTCCTTCGCCAGTTCCGTCAACAGCGGAACGTCGGGCAGATTCCG
>JASHVN010000401.1 GCA_030044555.1 Xanthobacteraceae bacterium
ACCGACGGGGTCGTATTCGGCCATGTCATAGGGGTAGTCGGTACCCATGAGCACGTGATCGGCGCCGAAGGTGCGAACAAGCTCGGCGAGCTGAGAGGGCGTGAACACGACAGTGTCGACGTAGATGCGCTTGAGATAGGTGGTCGGCGGCTCCTTGAGATCGCCGTGGCTGTCGGAGCGCGCACCCCAGGCGTGATCGATGCGGCCCGGATAGGCGCCCAGATAGCCGCCGCCATGCACCGCCAGAATCTTTAGCTTCGGGTGGCGCTCAAGCACGCCGTCGAAGATCAGATAATGCAGCGCAATCGTCGTCTCCAACGGATTACCGATGACGTTGTTGAAGTAAAACCGCGACAGGCGCGACGCCTCGGTGAAGCCGTTGGGGTGGATCATCACCAGCGTGCCGAGGTCTTCGGCCTTTTTCCAGAACGGCGCGAAGGCCGGATCGGATAATTCCTTGCCGGCGACATTGGTCAGAATCTCGACGCCGGCAAAGCCCAGCGTGTTCACGCAGCGCTCAAGCTCCTTGGCGGCCTCGTTAGCGTCGGGCATCGGCACCGAGCAAAGCGGCTTGAGGCGGCCGGGCTTTTGCGCGCAGAACGCGGCAACGCCGTCGTTGACCATCTGTGTCGCCTTGACCGCGATATCGAGCGGCACCGTGTAGTAGCATTGCGGCGGTGGCGGTGCGATCAGCTGGATATCGATGCCCATGGCGTCGAGATCGGCGAGCCGCTGGTCAGCGCCAGCGCGGCCGCCAATATCGGCCTCCTGCTTGGCCGACAGCGCTTTGGTCTCCGGCGTTGCGAAGCGCGCGAGCGGAACGGTCGACCAGTCGAGATGCGGCTCGACGAATTTGGCCGCCTCCGGCACGCCGACATGGGCATGGACGTCGATCGTCACGCTGCGCGGCCGCACGTCGCGTCCCGGCTTGCCGTGGCGGCGCGCCGCCGTGCGTTCGTATTTATTCCATTGTTGGGGCATAGATATTCCTGGGGGGTGATTTGAGGGTGTCAATTTGAGGCGCCGATATCGTACCTATATCGACGGCGAAGGCCAGAAAGCGAGCGGTTGGCAGAAATGACGGCGATTTTACCTTCGGTCGTGCTGGTCGGAGCGCTTCTCATCCCGTTCATCTATCGGCAGCGCTTTCGCGACGCCTCCCATCGGGCGGCGCTTTGGCTCAAACCCGATGGCGATGGCTTCATCTTTCACCCCTTCGGCAAGCTCGGAAAAGCCTATCGGGTTTCCGCGGCGGCGCGCGATCTGATCACCGCAAGGCTGACGACGCGAACGAAAATCTTCTACTGCGTGCTGCTCGCGGCCATCATGCCGTCACTGGCGCTGGCGAGCCTCGATCCCGCCGATTATGCCGCGCTGCGGCCTTACCTTTCCGCCGCGCGCATTGCCGTGCTGCTTCTGGCAATCGCCGGCATGTGGATCTGGCATCGGCTGGCAATCCGCCCGCTTTATGCCGACGCGCCGGAATCGAGTGTGCGCATCTCGATGGCCGAAGTGCGCACGAAGAAGGCAAGCTATACGTCGTGGATAACCATATCCCTGATGATCGCGCGTCTTGGCGTCGTGGTCTGCGGATTGGTGTGGTATGGCCTAAGCTCCCACCGCCCCCTGCTTGTGTGGCTTGCCAGCCTCCTCATCCTGATCCGTGCCGTGCCAATGATCCGGCTTTCGTATTTCAAGCTGAAAGCCAAGGCCGGCGCATGATCTGACGACGGCAGTTGCTCGCCCGGACAACTCACAGCTTCGCGGCGCTCCAGGCGGTGCCTCATCTTGAATGAGGCGCTCTCAGAAAGCCGTCGATCACGACGGAAGCAAGCGATCGCAGGAATTGCGCCGAGCCCCGCATATCGGATGGCACACGTTGCGTCTCGCGCTAGAACAGAATGGGTTTTATTTGAATCGCCATTCTGCTCTAGCTTATCGTTGGAGCATGATCTTTTCCGAAAACCGGTATCCACTTTTCGGGATCATGCTCTAATATCGCGATGAAGGCTGTTCAACAAACAGACTCGGAGAAATCATGAGACCGCCCGGCCGCATCGTCGATCTGTCGTCGCCGCTCGAAAACGAGACCGTGTATGACCCTCCGTTCATGCGGCCGAAGATTGAATACCGCACCAACGCGGAGACCGCACCACTGCTCTGCGAGCTGTTTCCCGGGCTGCGCCGCGAGGATTTGCCCGAGGGCGAGGGCTGGGCAATCGAGCAGGTGCAGTTGACGACGCACAACGGCACGCACGTGGACGCGCCGATCCATTTTCAATCGAAGTCGATCGACGGCAAGCCGATGATGACGATCGATCAGGTGCCGCTCGACTGGTTCTTCCGGCCCGGCGTAAAACTCGATTTCCGCAAGCTTCCCGACGGTCATGTGGTCACTGCGGCGGAAGTGGAAGCCGAACTGAGCCGCATCGGCCACGCGTTGAGGCCGCTCGACATCGTGCTCGTCAACACGCGCGCCAGCGAATGCATCGGCAGCGAAGAATATCTGACCGCGGGATGCGGCATGGGCCGCGAGGCGACGCTGTATCTGACCTCGCGCGGCGTGCGCGTTGCCGGCATCGACGCCTGGGGCTGGGACGTGCCGTTCGTACACATGCGCAAGCGCTGGCTGGACAGCCGCGATCCCTCGATCATCTGGGAAGGTCACAAAGCCGGCCGCGAGATTCCTTACTGCCACATGGAGAAGCTGTGCAATCTGGAGCAGCTTCCGGCACACGGGTTCATGGTGGCCTGCTTTCCGCACAAGATCAAAAACGGCTCGGCCGGATGGACACGCGCCGTGGCGTTGTTTGACTGATTGATTGATGACAGCGGCCACAGAAAGTCGTCGATCGTAACGGTTGCTATTGATGCCACACGCCCTAAAACACCCCGAGATGCTGGCGCAGATCGACACCGCCCGCTTTCAGCGCCGCCGCCGTCGAGACCACGGCGACCCGGCCGGAGTTGAGAATAACGATGTCGTCGGCGATGTCGAAGACGAGCTTCGGGCTCTGCTCCACCAGCACGATTGAAAGCCCGCTCTCCTTGAGCCGGCGGATGGTGGCCATGACTTCGGCGACGATCTGCGGAGCGAGGCCCTCCGAAGGCTCGTCCATCAACAGCACGCGCGGATTGGACATCATGGCGCGGCCAATGGCGAGCATCTGCTGCTCGCCGCCGGACAGGTAGCAAGCCATCTGGCTGCGGCGTTCGGCGAGCCGCGGAAACATTTCAAAGACCGTGGTGATGTTCCAGGTGGCGTGCCCGCCGGCAGA
>JASHVN010000051.1 GCA_030044555.1 Xanthobacteraceae bacterium
ATGGGCCGCGTAGCCTATCAGGAGCCATGGCGGCTTCTCGCCGTCGATCCTGTCGTGTTTGGCGTTCCGGCGCGGTTCGCCTCGCCAAAGGAAGCCGCGACGGCGCTCGTTGCTTATATCGAACGTGAGCTTGCGGAGGGGACGCGGCTGCACGCGATCACCCGCCACTTGCACGGGCTGTTCCGCGCGGTCCCGGGAGCGCGCGCATTCCGCCGCCGGCTCGCTAGCGCGGCGGGAAACCCCCATGCGGGTGCCGACGAACTCATCGCGGCGCTCGAGTTGGTCGCCGACGGCGCGCCGGACGGCGAACGCGTCTTGGCGCACATAGCTGCTTAGAGGATGGCCGCTTAGAGGATGCTCGCTTAAAAGCATGGCCAGCGAAAAGTAGGCACCTGATTTTCGCAGAGATCAGGCTCCGCCAATAAGCTAGAGTGGGTTGACGATTCAAAGATAACGGCGTCCGCCCTAGACCTTGATCCAATTCGGTTGAATCGGATCAAGGTCTAGCCCATGATCCGGAAAAGTGTGGAGCGGTTTTCCGAAAAGATCATGCGCTAACTAAAGAGCTAAAGCGCGGTGATGATTCATCCTCAAATCATCGCGCTTTAGATCTTTCCTTTGAGCATGATCTTTTCCGAAAACCGGTTTCCACGTTTCGGGATCATGCCCTCGCAACAGAAACAAACGGCAAAATGCTGTTCGGCGTCGGCCTCCACGAGATCCTCTGGCTTGCCGTTGGCATCGTCGTTGCCGGTGTGATCACCGGGCTTCTCGCCGGCATGTTCGGCATCGGCGGCGGCGCCGTCATCGTGCCGGTCCTCTATGAAGTGTTCAGCCTGTTGAACGTGCCCGACGCCGTGCGCATGCAGCTGTGCGTCGGCACCTCGATCGCCATTATCGTACCGACGACGATCCGCTCCTATCTCGCCCACCGCGCCAATGGCCTGATCGTTCCAGGCGTGATCCGCCTGTGGGCGGTCCCTGCGGTGCTCGGCGTTGCCTGCGGCGCAGCGATCGCGGCTTTTGCTCCGCCGGTGGTGTTCAAGATCGCGTTTATAGTCATCGCGACCTTCATCGCCGTAAAGTTTCTGTTCGCTGGCGACCGCTGGAACATTGGCGCCGAATTGCCGGGCTCGGTGCCGATGACATTCTACGGCTTCGGCATCGGGCTCGCGGGCTCGCTGATGGGCATCAGCGGCGGCTCGCTGTCGAATATCGTGCTCACGCTCTACGGCAAGCCGATCCACAACGCGGTCGCGACCTCGGCCGGGCTTGGCGTACCGATCACCATCGCGGGCACGATCGGCTATATCCTTGCCGGGCTGCCGCAGCACGCGCTGCTGCCGCCGTTGTCACTCGGCTTCGTATCGCTGATCGGCGTGGCGGTGATGGCGCCAGTGTCAAGCTTCACCGCGCCCTATGGCGCACGGCTCGCGCATCGGCTGTCGCGCCGCGTGCTTGAAATCGCGTTCAGCATCTTTTTGCTGCTGATGGCGCTGCGTTTCCTGGTCAGCCTGTTTTGATCACCAGAGCAATGTCCGATCGACCCAGCACGGCATCGTCATTGCGAGGAGCCCGAAGGGCGACGAAGCAATCCAGAGTCCAGTTCTCGGCCCTGGATTGCTTCGCTTCGCTCGCAATGATTGTTTAATCTGGTTGGACTCCGCTCTAGACCGCCCGCTTACGGATAGCCGCGCAGAAACAGGCGGTCACCGCGCACTTCCCAGCTTTGCAGCCTGTTGAGAAAGCTCATGCCGAGGAGACTCGTTTTGAGCTGCCCGGGCTGTGCCACCAGCGCGTCGACCGAGTGCTCAACCAGACTGCCGACGGCAACGCGGTCGAGTGTGACCGGCGCGGCGCGGGTGCGGCCGTTGGCAGTATCGATATTCACCGTGTAGTTGAGCACCTCGATCGGCAGTCCCGCGGCCTTGGCATCGTCGCGGGTCAGGACGACCGAGCTGGCGCCGGTGTCGAGCACCATACCAATGCGCGCCCCATTGATCTCGGCATTGATCGCAAAATCACCGCCATCGGTGCGGGCGACCGCGACGGTGCGCCCCTGCGAGATCACGCGGCCGGGAACGAGTTCGGCAAGCACGCGATCAGCGACCTGGTGCAGCTCGAAGCGGTAGGAATAGGCGACTACGAGGATGAGGCCGACCGCGACCCAAAGGATTGCCGCCGTAATCGCCTGGGTGAAACGCTCACGAAACAACGTCACCACAGTGCCGGCGACCAGGACCAGAAAGGCGATCCTGTAGGCAAGGGAGGAGAAATCGCGGGTGGACAGCGGGCCGACCGTACCGGTCCCTTGATTCGCCAGGACGACGAGAATGGCGATCACCAGGCCGAGAATGAGGAGCAGCAACAGGCGCTGATGCACGTCGGTCCGTCCCTTTGCGCTGCTGCCCGGCGAACGCTTTGCCGGATCCGGCGGGAATCGCGTCGCCATAGGCGCGCGGGGGCTTAGCAATAGCCGCCGGCGTGCGCGGATGCTAGTGCGTGTGCTTCGGAAGTCCGACCATTATGAGGGCTGGAGCTCGGTGGTGCTTCAGTTTGAATGAAGCACAATTCGCAATGGCGGCCATTCTTCCGACCAAATCGAGATGTCGAGGCCTTGACCGCTTAGCCGCCGGCGCCAAACAGCGTCTTCTTTGCCCGGTTCGGTCCGTCGTCTGATGACGACATGTCGGCTTGCGGCTGCAGCGGTGCCGCGCTGACCGGGATCGCCGCCAGCGCGGACATCACCCGCTCCGGCGGGAAGGTGACGACCACCTCGGTGCCGATGCGCAGCTTGGATTTGAGCGAGAAGGTGCCGCCATGCAGATCAATGAGATTTTTGGCGATCGGCAGCCCGAGGCCGGCGCCCTGTTCGGCGGACTTGATGGAATTCGACCCCTGGCCGAACGAGGCCAGAACGATCGGGATCTCCTCTTCGGGAATGCCTGGCCCGGTATCTCTGACGCTCATGTATTGGCCGCCGGAGGCGGTCCAGCCCACCTTCAGCCAGATTTCGCCCCCTTGCGGCGTGAACTTGATCGCGTTGGACAAAAGGTTGAGGCAGATCTGGCGCACTGCGCGCTCGTCGGCCCATAGCCGCGGCATGTCGGGCTCGAACATTTCGTGGATGGTGATGCCGCGATTGCCGGCGCGCAGCTTTAACAGGTGGTGGCAATCCTCGACCACGCGCGCCAGCGATACCGCCTCTTCGTTGAGCTCGTAACGCCCCGCTTCGATGCGCGACAGGTCGAGGATCTCATTGATCAGGTTCAGGAGATGCACGCCCGAACTGTGGATGTCGGCGGCATATTCCTTATAGAGCGGCACCGCGTGCGTGCCGAAAATCTCCGCCTTCATGACTTCGGAGAAGCCGAGAATGGCGTTGAGCGGTGTGCGCAGCTCGTGGCTCATTTGCGCCAGGAAGCGGGACTTGGCGATGTTGGCGGCCTCGGCGCGGCGGCGCGCCTCGTCGGAAATCGACTTCGATTGCTCGAGTTCGCCGATCAGCGATTCCTTTTCAGCGCGCGCTTCCAGCGTCGCCAGCGTCGTCGAATAAAGTCGGAAGGCGAGCAGCGAGAAATAGCCTTCGGCGGCAAGCGCCATCACCGCGAGAATGTAATCGTGCAACGTGCCCCTGAGCGCGAAATAAAGCGCGATCGAGATTGTGACCGGGAGCGTCAAGGCGAACACCGCAATGGGCAGGCTCGACGCCAGCATGCTCGAGATCGCCACGACCAGCAGCATGACGAATAGCATGAACATGCCGGCCTGTTCGTCGATGCCGATCGGATTGATCAGGATGAAGGTCCACGCGATGCCGAAGAACAGGTCGAGCAGGAGGAAGCGCAGACGCCATAAGCGCAAATTGGCGGTGCTTGGCGTCTCGGCCAGAAATTGCCGGCAGGTGCGCGTGATAATCAGGTGAATGACCAGCGTACCGGCGGTCCATACGCCGCAAATGATCGCGCCTGTCCATAGCCCCGAAAGGACCCCGATGGTGACGATGAGGAGGAAGATGACGGGCGAGGCCGACAGCCGGTTCTGGGCAAACTGGCGCAGCAATTCGTAGTCAAAGACCGGCCGCGTCCCGCTGGTCGAGGTCAGCCGGTCGCGCGCTTCGCGCACATGCTGGAAGGCAAGCCGCCGCTGTGCCGGCGATGCGGTGGCAGACGCGGCCGGCGTGGCGGGGTCGCGCGTTTCAGGGGCTTTTGGGGGCATTGCGAACCGGAGCTTGCGAAAATTCCAGGCAAAAGTCGCGCAAATTCCTTAAGACTAGGCTTAACGCTATGTATATTTCCGCGCCCGTTAAGCAGTTGGGCGACGGGCGGGGCATCCGGTTCCCTACGGCCGCTCCGGTGGCCGTTTGACGGGGCGGGCGCGATTGGTTCCGGCCTGTTCGAGACGAGAGCGAGACGACGCGATGAAGCTTTACGATGGCGGCCGCGCGCCCAATCCGCGCCGGGTGCGTATCTTTCTCGCCGAAAAGGGCATTCAGTTCCCCGCCGGTCAGATCGAGCAGATCGATCTCGGCAAATTGCAGCAGCGCTCGGATGCCTATACGGCGATCAATCCGATGCAGCGGGTGCCGGCGCTCCTCCTCGATGATGGCACGGTCATCGCCGAATCGATTGCGATCTGCCGCTATTTCGAGGCTGTGCGACCCGATCCGCCGCTGTTCGGCCGCGGCGCTGTCGAGAGCGCGCTCATCGAAATGTGGAATCGCCGCGCGGAGCTGCACCTGTTATTTCCGGTCGCAAGTGTGTTTCAGCATTTGCATCCGGCCATGAAGGTGATGATCAGTCCGCAGGTGGCGGAATGGGGCGAGGCCAATAAGCCGCGCGTGTTTGAATTTCTGAAATTCCTCGATGGCGAATTGAAAGGCCGGCCGTATCTCGCCGGCGACGCCTACAGCATTGCCGATATCACCGCGCTGGTTGCCGTCGATTTCATGCGCGTATCGAAACTTTCCGTGCCGGAAGATTTCACCAACGTGCGGCGGTGGCACCAAGCGGTCTCGACTCGCGCGAGTGCGGCAGCTTGACTCAGATTGTAGCGGCTTAACTCAGGTTGAATCTCGATCCCGTCGCAAGCCCGGGGAACTTTACCTCGGCGGAGACGATTATGCTCACGTGGGGCGATCCCCTTTTGGAGGAACCATGGACAAAAAGATTGCCGGTCTACTCGGCGCAGCTGCTGCGTTGACGGTCGTTACCGCTGCGAATGCCGCGGCGCCCAGTGACGGTGCCGGCGCGCCGCCGGCCACTTATCGGGAGCTTCTCAACCCGGTTACCAATGCCGTCGCCGCGCTGAAAGCGGACGACGCGCGACAGACCGAGCAGGCGTCAGATCAGGGAACCGAGCTCGCTCAGTTCTT
The DNA here is from genome assembly GCA_030044555.1 of Xanthobacteraceae bacterium. Lineage (GTDB taxonomy): Bacteria > Pseudomonadota > Alphaproteobacteria > Rhizobiales > Xanthobacteraceae > BOG-931. The sequence goes on from JASHVN010000051.1 coordinate 5,375, forward strand.
CTATCACCATCATCATCATCATCACCACCATCGCTACCATCACCACCATCATCATCATTACTAAATGGGCCGATTGCCCATCAGCGTTGAGAAGGCGCCCGCGATTCGGGCGCCTTCGCGCTGTCTTCCTCCCTGTCTCTTCCCTTGGCGGCGCGGAGAAGGTGGCGGTAGGTGCCGTCGAACACCGTGTTGGTGTCGGAGGTCCAGGTAGTGTCTGCCGCAAGCGTGGGCCGGCTCGCGTGAATGCGCCGCCCGCGCATTTCGCGTTCGGCGGCTTCCTCATCATCCATAGGCGCAAGCGCAAAGTCGGCGCTCACCGGTAAAACCAAAATCTGCAGCATTGGTTCGCCGGGCCTGAAGATGTGCGTTTGGCCTTCGGCCGGTGCCTTGAACACGATAAACGAGATTATCGGCCACCATTCGGTCCGCAACAGAGCCGGCACCGCGATCGGGACCGTTCCGGTGGTGTCGGTATAAAAGCGCGGATGCGGCTCGGTGCGCACCGCCCATTCCTCACCCACTTTCAGATCGAGCAGCAGCTGATAGGTGTAATATTCATCGCCAAAGCCGCGGAACGGCGGCCATTGCAGATCGTCGTCGGGCGCTGGCCCGAAATCGCCGTCAAAGACCCATTGTCCGTCTTTCTTCGACACATGCAATTCGTTTTCGTGCGGATAGAAAATCTCGATTCCGTACTGCGCGCCTTCGGTGAAGGGGGCGCAATGCCAGGCATATTCGTGCGAGCCGTCGCGGCGCGGAGCGGGCTTCCCGGCCCAGCCCGGCATTTCAAGCTTCGTTCGCCGTGGCGCCAATCCGGGATTGACCAGCCTGAATTTGACGTCCTGCATGGGGGCCTCCCCGGTTGGGGCGTGTGGTCCAAGCAGGAAAGTTACAGCCCGCGAAAGAGTTCCCAAATGCCGGCCGGGGTAGGGTAGCTCTCGCCGGCAAGAGCTACCTGATGAACGTGCCGGCCCGGAGCTCATCGAAAGCTTGCTGCAGTTCGGCCTTGGTGTTCATCACGATCGGGCCATACCAGGCAACCGGCTCTTCGATCGGCCTGCCGGAGACCAGAAGAAAGCGGATTCCGTCATCGCCAGCCTGCACCGTGATTTCGTCGCCGGAATCGAACAGCACAAGCGAGCGATTGCCCGTCTGTTCACGCACCAGCGTCTCGGCCGCGCCATCGGTCTTCTCGGTCAGCACGCCGAATGGTTGCGAGGCCGCACTGAAATTGCCGGAGCCTTCGAACACATAGGCGAAGGCGTGCCGCTCCAACTCCACCGGCAATGTCTTGCGCCA
>JASHVN010000402.1 GCA_030044555.1 Xanthobacteraceae bacterium
GGTAATGACGTTTGAGCCGCCAACACGTGCGGCGACAATGCGCTAATCGGAAGATCGCTTGCGCGGCAATGTCTGTTGTCCTCCTGTTGGCGACCGGACAGCGGACGTTCGAAACCGACGCCAAGTGCCAACAGCCAACAAGTGACATGTGCCGTGCAACCAAAGCATATATCGACTGCTTGATGAGCTCATCAGCACGTGCGAGGAGATTTGCCGTGGATCTGAGTTCTGTATCATTGTCATCAGAGCGCCTGCTCTTGAAGTCCTTTACCGGCGACGACGCACGGGAGGCCTTCTTGGCAGCGACGCCGACCATAGCCCGGTTCATGTCGTGGGAGCCCGCTCCATCGCTCGAAGTCTTTGAGCGGATTTGGCAGAGCTGGATTCCGAAGATGCGCGTGAGCAGGATCACGCAGTTTGGCGGGCTTGTCTGCGAGGCAATCGAGGGTTGGCGAATATTGATCTGGTTTGCCGTACGCAGACGCGCGACCGGTTTGAACTTGGCCAAGGTGATGGACTTGCTGGCACCAGACACACTGCGAACTTCCTGTTCCCGTTCCCCGCGCGCTGTAGGGCATGCCGGAAGCGGAACTGGGAAGTTAGACGGTTGTGGCGCTGCGAGGTCCTCGACGTTTAACCAATGAGACGATAGCCGCCGTTGCCGTCCTTGACGATGCGACCACTGGCGGTGAGCGCGGAGAGCCGCTGATAAAGTGTAGTAGCGCGAACGCGGCATTTGGCCCGCAATTCGCCGAAGGGAATTGGCGAGGCGGCGTCGGCGAGAGCGCTTGTGATGCGCTCATCGAGCGCGCTTGGCAGCGGCGGTGCGGGCTCACGATCAGTGGCGAGCTGGAGAGCGAGCGCCTCTCCCGATTGCACGAGCTCGACCCGCATCGGCTTCTGCGAGGGAGCGGCACGATGCTCGACTGTGAGTGTGAGCGCATCGCCCTCGCGTCGCAGATAGAGATTGCTATCTCCCCAGGCGTGGAATTCGGAGGAACCGCGGAGCGCCTGGCCGGCACGGGCGCGTGCGGCGCCCTTTTTGGCGTGGTGGACAACGATGACGGCAACGCCATGGTGTCGCTGCAGCTCGCGCAGATAGGCGAGGAGCGGAGCGACCTCGCCTGAGGCATTTTCGTCGATGCGATGCAGGCGCACGAAGGGATCGAGGACGAGCAGACGAGGCGCGAGCTTGGCAATTGTGGCGTCGAGGGCTTTGCGATCGATGTCGAGATCGAGCCGCACGGTGGGAGCGGTGATCACCTGGACGTCGAGATCGACGAGCGCGAGACCGGCGGCAGAACAGATGCCTTCGAGCCTCTGGCGCACGATGTGGAGTGCGTCCTCGGCGGCGTAGAGCAGCACGCGTCCGGGGCGCGACACAGGGAAGCGGCGCAGACACGGCGTCCCGGTGGCGACGGACACGGCAAGATCCAAGGCGAGGAAGGATTTACAGCATTTGGCTCACCGCCGATGACGCCGACGGCCTGCTCCGACCACAGCGCGGAGACGAGCCAGCATTGCTCCGCGGCGCGCGCGGCGAGGCGATGGGCCGGCTCGACTGGCAACAGGCTCATCGCCGTCGTCCGCCGGCCTTGCTCTCGGCCGGCTGTGCGTAGGTCTCCAGGAACAGCTTCTCGTCGATGTGTCGGGCTTCCTGCTGCGCGGCGATGCTGAGCAGTTCGCCGGCCATGTTCATCAGCGCGCGCAGGTTGCCCTGCGCATGATCGCACAGCGTGGCGATGAGCTCTGCGGTCATGAGCTTGGGTGCACCGGCCTGCTGCAGTGCGTGTCTGAGGCAATCCTGCAGTTCATCGGGCGAGACGCGCTCGAGAACCGAGCGGATGCGGATCCTGCTGCCGAGCGGGAGCAGCTCATCGCTGCGCAAGCGCTCGATGAGCCGGCCGTCGCCGGCCAGCACGACGGTCAGGAGGATATGGCTGTCGAGACGAGCGCAGGCCAACAGGCGCAGCTCGGCCAGAACCTTGGGCACCATCTCCTGGGCCTCGTCGATAATCAGCACGGGCCGGAACAGAGCGCTGTCGATGTGGGATTGCCAGCGCTCGCGCAGCACCTTGAAGCCGGCCCAGCGGTTGTGCGGGCTGAGCTGGACACCGAACAACGCACCCATCTCGCGGTAGAAATCGGACAGGCCGGCTTGTGGCCGGCTCAGCACGCCCACGGTCACATCGTGCTGGCGGGCCAGCCGGTCGACGAGGATGCGCAGGGTGACGGACTTGCCGATGCCGGGTGCGCCGGTGACGAGGGCAAAGCCGCCCTCGCCGGCGAGCTGCTCGACCCGCCAGCAGAATGATTCGATGCGCGGGGTGACGTAGAGAGCCTCGACCGGCACGTCGGGGGCGAAGGGATTCCACTTGAGGCCGTAGAGCGCGAGCAGCTTCTTGCTCATTGATCGTCTCGTTCATCCTTGGGGAGGTACGCTGGCGGCAGTCCGGTGTCGGCCTGCTGCTTGAGGAGCTTCTGCAGCAGCGGCGCGACGCCTGTGGCCGGTGGAGCTGCAGGTTCCTCGGCAAGCGGATCGCGTGGCCGGCGCAGTCCGCTGGCGTTGTGGGTCTTGTCCTGGGGAAAGAGGCGGCAGAGGACGTCCCCTGTGCGCTCGTCAACGAGGTGGACGACGGAGAGATCCCAACTCGGGTAACGGATCTCGATGCTTGGCAGATGGCGATAGCGGCCCGGGACCTCGAAGCGACGACCCTCGATCACGATGGTGCCGTCGCTCTTTCTTTGTGTGCGGCTCTCGGTCCTGGTGAAGGCGAGCCGCAGCGTGGCGCCATCGGGACAAGCTCGCATGACGTTTGGCCCCGCAAGGAACCGTGCAATCGGGGCTTCTCCCATCTCGGAGTGGATCTTGCGGTTGTAGTCGTGCTCGACCCAGGCGAGCGTCGCCTCGTTCAAAAAGGCGAGCGTGAGATCGGGCCCGTGCTCGAGCATCGCAATCAGCCGGCCCTCGACGGAGCTCCAGAACGACTCTTGCTTGCCGTTCTGGTAGGCAGAATATGGCAGAGTTGTCTGATGCAGGATGCCGAGCCGCGACAAACCTTCGACGATCTCTGCCGCGGTCATGGCGGCGCCGTTATCGCTCATCGCCGCGCGCGGCAGGCCGCGCTTCTGGAAAGCCTGCGATAAGCCATGCGCGACATTCTCGGCATTCTCCGCCAAGTACCATTGCAGGTGACAGGCAAGCCGCGATCGGTCATCGAGCACGCCGAACAAGATTGGTGTCACCAACTCGCCACGCGGGGTCAGCACCTTGCGCGAGCCGTGATGGCAATCCCAGTGCAATAGGCCGCCCACGTACCCGGCTTCGTAGCTTCTGACCTCGCGATCGACGAAGCGGGCCTCGGCACGCTCCGCGCCGGTTGTCTGTCGAGACGTGAAGCGCCGCCGCTTGGCAAAGCCGTTGGCCTTGAGGAAGCGGCGCAGGGTGGCGTACGACGGCAGTGGCTTGAGATCGGGGCGGCTCTCGGCGAGCGCGACGAGATTGTCGTGATGCAGCTGCACGCTCCAGCTCGTGTGGGCGGCATATTGCGCGAGGATGGCCTGACGGACAGCGCCGGTCATGGCCCATTGCTGGCCGGCATCGGCCCGCAACTTGCGCCGGAGCACCGCGACGGGATCGCTGCGCTCCTTCAAGGCACGGTAATACCAGCGCTCGATCGTCGAGAAGCCAAAGCGCGTCGGTTCGTCCGTTATCGGGTGGCGCCAGGTGTGCTCCGCCAGAGCCATGATCGCGCTGGCGAGCTCACCTTTGGGCGGCGGTGCTGCCAATAGCTGGCCAATGACGGAGAAGCGAAAGTGGGCCCACCGCTCATGAACACGTGAATTTTGTTTCTTGGCCACGCACCACCCCGCTGCCATCGAGCGCAGTGCGACCGTAGAAGGCTGCCGTCCCGGTGACGACGCGCGTCTTCTGCGGAAGTGCGGCGACCCTTACGAAACGCGCACGGCGCCAGCCCCTGCGGTGATCGGCGTGAGAAAGCGCAGCAGGTTCACAAGCCGTCGCAGTGGCCTGCCCTGGAATCTCGCGAACATGCACGCAGGCAGATGGCTCGTATCGACCGGCGGCGAGAAGTCGGCTTGCGCCGCTCGCCAGAACCGGGTCGCCACGAACGCCGTCCGCCACCAATCGCGCCAACGTGCAACGGTGCGGCGATCGACGCCAAACTCGCGCGACAGCTCCGACACCTGCGGCGTCGCGCCCTCGACCATGACCGAGATCAGCAGCATGGTGACGGCGACATGGACCCGGCGCCCGAGAAACCTCAGCGACGCCGGTGTCGTACGCTCTCGGCAGTTATCGACCGCGCAGCACAGGCTCAGGCGCTTGCAATAAAACTCCCTGGCGTTCGCCGGCACGCCCCTGGGCTTGCGCCCATAATCGGCCGAGTGGAGCTTGCCCCCGCAGTGGCATCCCTGCGCCCTTGCGACCCTGGCCAGATCGTGGTCGTACTTGACCAGCAGCTTATGGAACCTGACGTTGTTGATAAACTTCGCGTACAACCCTCTCGTGTTCACCTCTACCCCCCGATATGCACATGGCAACCAAGACAGGACGCAATGATCCATGCCCGTGCGGCAGCGGTAAGAAATACAAACAGTGCTGCCTGAGGAAGGAGGAGGAGGCCGAGCGTGAGGCGATGGCCACCCTCAATCAGGCTACGCAGCAAGGGCGCGGCGGGAGCTATTCCGATCTCGTGAAGACCGTCGACGAGTTTGCCGCCGATTACGAAGCGGACCTCGCGCTGGCCGACGCCTCAAATGCGCCGGCTCGCCTCATCCGTGCCGGAAAGCTCGATGAAGCAGAGCAGGCTGCTCGCGATCTCCTGCTGCGCTTTCCAGAGGTGCACGACGGATACGACCGGCTGGGCATGGTCTACGAGGCCCGCGGCGACAACAAACAAGCCGCACACTATTACCGCCAGGCCCTCGAGTTCATCCGCCAGCAACCGGACCAGTATGATGATGCTGGATTGGAAGCCGTCTTCCTCAGACTCATCGCCAAGCTCGACCCGCCAGCCACATGAGTGATCGATCACCTTCCGTGATGGGCCGACCAGTCGCACCTCACACTGCGTGATCAGAAAACCGCCCAAAGCCATCAGTTACCGTGGGCAGGCTCACCGTGACGACCGCCCGTTCGGCGGCGCGACGCCGCCGGCGGCCGTGTTCTTCTACTCGCCGGATCGCGCCAGCATCCATCCCGAGCAGCATCTCGCTGGCTATGCCGGGATTCTTCAGGCCGATGCCTATGCCGGGTACAACGCGCTCTACGCGCCGGATCGAAAACCAGGACCGATTACGGAAGCC
>JASHVN010000403.1 GCA_030044555.1 Xanthobacteraceae bacterium
GACCGGCCGCGCGCCGGTGAGCCCGGTCAGAATATCGACGGCCCGCCTGATGTGTTCGCGTTCGATGTCTTGCGGCACCGCGCAATAATCGATCCAGCGGTAGCCGTGGCTGACGATCTCGTGGCCGCGCGCGACGCAGGCTTTGGCCAATTGCGGATTCTGTTCGAGCGCGCGGGCGACGCCGAGAATGCTCACCTTGATGTCGAACTCCGCGAATACGTCCAGCACGCGCCAGGCGCCGCGGCGGCTGCCGTATTCGAAGACCGATTCAACGAGCGGCACACGGACGCCGCGCTGGGTCGGCACGCCGATGTCGTTGAGCATGCCTTCGGAGACGTCGTCGCCGTTGGCCAGGGTCGCTTCGCCGCCGCCCTCGATATTCAGATTGAAATTGACCGCAATCACCGCGCCGCCCGGCCATTGCGGGTCGGGCGGCGTGGCCCCGTAACCAACGAGATCGCGCGCGACCATTGGATCGGGTTTCAGGTCCGACATGCTCGTCTCACAAACCCCGGTCGTCCCCGCGACAGCGGGGACCCATAGTCACTGGCCGTGCAGTATCTGCCGTGACAGTGATTATGGATTCCCGCTTTCGCGGGAATGACGTTAAGGCGGCATCCCGCCATTTTCATAGAGCGATCCTCGATGGCTTTTACTTTCCCGGTCGTCCCCGCAAAAGCGGGGACCCATAACCACAGGCCGTGCAGTATCTGCCGTGACTATGATTATGGATTCCCGCTTTCGCGGGAATGACCCTGTTAAGGCTTTCCGAGCGGGACGGTGCAGGCATCGTAGCAATAGAACCAGTCGGTCTCGGTCGGCCCGTGCATCCAGCTGTTCTCGACCGAAATGCGCTGCACGTCGGCCACGCGCGGAATGCGCGTCGCCTCGTAGCAGCCGAACGCGTCGCCGAAATCATCGAAATCGGCGAGACAGCGGCTCAAGATGGCGGCGTCCTCAACCGCCATGGCGCCGCCCGCGGCCATGAACGGCCGCATCGGATGACAGGCGTCGCCCAACAGCGCAACACGGCCGCCGGAGCCGCCGCGGCCGCCGCTCCAGCAATCGTTGCGCTTGCGGTCGAAGATCGGCCAGAGCGTGACGGCCTCGACGGCTTCGAGCACGCGCTGCAAATCGGTGTGGAAGCCGGCAAATGATTCCAGATATTGCTCGCGGCTTGACGGAATTGAGGTGTCGCCGTGCTCCCAGCTCGCAGCCGGCACGACGCCGATCGCGTAAACTTCATCGCGCCGGCCGGTGAGGTAGTACGGCAGGCAATGCCGATCGTCGCCCCACCATTTGGTGCAGTCCGGGATCTTGAAGCCCTTGAGCCGCCCGGCTGGAAAGATCGCGCGGTAAGCGACGGCGCCGACGAATTGCGGCGGCTCCGGCCCGAGCAAATAGTCGCGCACCTTGGAACGGATGCCGTCGGCGCCGATGACGATATCGGCTTCGTTGACGGCGCCGTTGGCGAAGATCAGCCGCATCGAACCGTGTATCTCTTGCAGGTCCACAAGCTGATAATCGAAGGCGATCGTTCCGGGAGCGACGCCGCGCTCCAGCACCCCATGCAGATCGCCGCGATGGATATGCACGTAGGGACCGCCGTAGCGGGCCTCGCTCGCCGCGTCGAACACAAACTCGGCCATGATCTCGCCGGTGTTCCAGGCGCGGCTGACATAGCTCTGCGATCTGATGCCGGCGGCGATCAGCCCCTCCTCGAGGCCGAGCCGGCGCAGCACCTTGGTGACGTTGGCGGACAGAATGATGCCGGCGCCGATGCGGGAGAATGCCGGCGCCTGCTCATACACTTTCACCGTGAAGCCGGCCCGCTGCAGAAAGCCGGCGGCCGTCAGGCCGCCCAAACCCGCGCCGACAACCGCAATGCGATTTTTGCGATCCATCAATGCGCGGGCTGTGCCGGCTCCTCGACGCGAAGGAAGCCGAGCCGCTGCATCACCGGTTCGTCGGTGACGCGGAACATCAGCGCGTCCTCCGCGGCTTCATGGAAGTGCGGCCGCCACGCGGGCGCAGCGATCACGTCGCCGCGGCTCCATTCGAAGCGCTCGCCATCGATCGTGGTCGCGCCGGTGCCTTTGACGATGGCGTAGATGTTGTTGGTGGTGGCGCGGTAGGGCGCGGTGCGCACGCGCGGCGCGAGCCGCATCATGAACAGTCCGATCGTGTCCATCGCCGGCGCGCCGAGCTGTACGGACGTGCCGAATGGGCCGGACGGGCTCGGCGTGGCCGCATCGAGGCGCTTGACGGTGTCGGTCAAGGTGAAGACGAACGGCGAATCCGTGGTCGGCGGTGCGCTGCTCGCCGCTTTTTCTTCTTCTTCTCCCTCGGCCGGCTCGAAGAACATCGGCTCGAGGAGCTGCACCAGTGGCACGTCCAAAAAGTCGAGCCAGTAAGCATTGGCGCGGCTGTCGTTGCCGTGGCCGTGGCTCGACCAGTTCGGCGTCAGCAGCACGTCGCCGGGCTCCATCGCGATCTTGACGCCGTCCACCTCCGTGTAGGTGCCGGGTTCGGAATCAAGAATGAGCCGGAGTGCATTGGGCGTGTGACGATGCGCGCGCGCCCATTCGCCCGGCATGATCATCTGATAGGCGCTGACCATGGTGCGGACGGTTCCGTAGCTCGCATCCGACGCTGGATTATAGAGGATGAGATTGCGCCGCTCCGCCAACTCGGTGTTGATCAGGCGGCCGGCAGCGTCGAGCGCGCCGCGCGCCTGCTCGTATTTCCAATGCGCGGGCACGAAATTCTTCTTCGGCTCCGACCACAGCGAGGCGACCTTCTTGTTCCAGCCGGGCGCAATGCCGACCAGCGATATTTTGCCGTAAAGCTCTTCAAGCGAGCCGCATTGGGCGAGTTCTTCACGGGACGGCATCTTGTTCATGATGGCACCTCGGCAAAGGACATGAGCATCAGGCCATCTTAGCCGCGTTTGCGCGTTCCTGCCATGCGTCATCGCCAGGCCCGGTCACCGCGCCGCGCACCACATCGATCAGACGCAGCGGATCGTCTGGCATGCGGTCGTCGCGCCACGCGACATGGCCGTCAGGGCGGACGAGTGCGAATTTCCGCGCATAAAGCGCGGCGATTTGCGGCTCTTCAAGCGGCACGAAGTCGATCGGCACGTGACGCGTTCGCGCCGCGTCAACGAGCGGGGCGGCCTCTGCCGGCCTCGCACCGAAACCCAGGAGCGTGAAGCCGCGGCCGAACAAATCGAGCGTCGAGCGCCCGTCGGCAAGCCACGCGTGCGGGGCGCGGTGTCCCGGCCGGGCCGTCGGACTATAGTGCCGGGCCTCGTCCGGCGGCGGCGGCGAACCGTCCGGCCAGCAGATGGGCGAGGCTTCGTAGCGATAGCCGAGGTGAATTCCGAGCGTGAACCATTCGCGCCGCATCATCTCGCTGAACTCGCCTCCGACCTTGGCGCGCGTTGCCGCGCCTTGCGGCGTGTCGTCGGTGATTTCGGGATGGGAAGCGACCGACAGCATGCGGCGCAAATTGCCGCTCGCTTCGGCGACATTGCGCGCGCCGATCGGCTGGCGCTCGCTCGTATAGGAGGGGAGCAGGCCATCGCCGCCCCAGCCTTCGAGCGCGGCGGCGAGCTTCCAGGACAAATCGACGGCGTCGCCGATGCCGGTATTCATGCCGAAGCCGCCGGTGGGCGACATCGCGTGCGCCGCGTCGCCGGCGATGAATCCGCGGCCGTTGCAATAGGTTTCGGCGGTGAGTTCGCGCCGCACCCATGGCAGCACGCTCAGAATCTCGAACTCGAAATCACCGCCGACGGCGCGGCGGATCGCGGCCTTGATCTCTTCGGTCGTGTAGTCCTGCTTGGCGGTGTTGCCGATGATGGAGAAGCGCCACTGATCGTTGCCGTTGATCGCCACGATGGTCGACCAGGTGCCTTCCGGCCCGATGAAGATGTGGCGATAGGCTTTGCCCTTGTCGTGCAGCGACAACAGATGCGGGCAGCGGAAGATCACGTTCGTCGTGTAGGTCAGCACCGGATTGCCGAGCATCTTGATGCCGAGCGTCTCGCGCACCAGGCTACGTGCCCCGTCGCAGCCGATGATATAGCGCGCGGAAATCCGCTCGCGGGCGCCGCTTTCGGCATTTTCGATCTCCGCCGTCACCGTATCGGCGGCTTGCGTGAATGAGAGGAGCCGCGTGCGGTAGCGCATGGTCACGCTTCTTTGCGCAGCCGCGAACTGGCGCAGGATCGGATCGAACATGTTCTGCGGGCAGCGCTCGCGCCGCTGCGGGCTTACCGGCGGCGGCGGCGCCTGCCCGATGCCGGGAAAGCGTTCGCGCCCAAGCTCGTAACCGGTGAGGCTCGTGAGATAGATGTTGTCCTGCGGGTAGTCGCGCGGGTAGGGCGAGGCCTCGACGGTCGGCACCAAGCCCCAGCGCCGGCAGAACTCCATGGTGCGGACGCCGACCAGGTCCATGCGCGGCTGGTAGATCGAGCCGTCGGTCTGCTCGATCAGCACGCAGTCGATGCCGCGCCAGCCAAGGTCCCCGGCCAGCGCCAGCCCCACCGGGCCGCCGCCAATGATGAGAACGGGTATGATTTTTTCTTGCACTTTCATGTACTCCGGCATTTGCGTGATGATACGCAGGCGGTCGCGCAACCAGAACCAAAATCCAACAGCATTTTGCCAACAGCATTTGCTCGCTTACCGCCGAATGAGGCAGCGATTTCACCACGTCCGGGCTTATGCTGGAACCTCACGCCATATCTTGGTAATGGAGAAAGCCTCCTCGCAAGCCGAGGATAGAGACGTTGGTTCTCAAACTATAGACGATCAGGGCGTGCACGCGGCGATGCCGATAGAGCATTCGCAAAACTCCGAACCCGCGAGACGAGCGAGAATACAGCACCTCGCCATCGTCATTCCGGTATTCAATGATTGGCAGTCGCTCTCGCGGCTGATTGTCGATCTGGATGCCATCAGCGTGGGCGATATCGATTTCAGCGTGCTGGCGATCGACGACGGGTCGACCGAAGCATCGCCTGCGGATTTTCCGGTCGATGGGCTTCACCATGTTCGCGGCATCGAAATCATTACGCTGGCGTGCAACATGGGTCATCAACGCGCCATCGCCATAGGGCTCGTCGAGGCTTTTTCCCGTCAAGACTTTGATGCCGTTCTGGTCATGGATGCAGACGGCGAAGATCGGCCAGCCGATATTCCGCGGCTTATCGATGAGGCGGCGCGGCATCCCGGCCATATTGTTTGCGCGCGACGGGGGCACCGCCCACGTCTTTACGCATTTCGCGCCTGGTACGCGTGCTACCGGCTTGCGTTCCGTGTGCTTACCGGAAGCCAGCTCGACTTCGGAAATTTTTGCCTCATCCCCAGGGAACGGCTGGGCGCGCTCATCAACAGTCCCTCGATCTGGAATCACCTGGCTAGCACGCTGAGCCGTGCACGCGTTCCGCTCCTGGGGGTGCCGATCGATCGCGGCACGCGTTATTCCGGCCGCTCCAGAATGAATTTCGTTTCGCTGGTCATGCACGGACTGAGCGCGATGGCGGTCTATAGCGATATCGTCATGGTGCGGCTGTTGCTCGCGGCTGTCGCTTTGGGCGCGCTGACCATTGTGGGGTTGGGCTGGGTGGTTTTCGTCAAGCTTTTTACCGCATTGGCCATTCCGGGCTGGGCGACGTCGGCCGCCGGAGTTCTGGTCATCGTGCTTGTTCAGGCCATGATGCTGTTTACGATTGCAGCCCTCAACATGATGAGCGCGCGAAGCTTCAGCACGGTCATTCCGATGGTGGATGCGCCGCGATTTATCCTGTCGCGCCGCGTCGTTTTTTCCCGTACGCAAGACGTTTTTCCCGGTGAGCAAGACATGGCGGCCGAGTGAACGCGACGGGTTTTCGTTATCAGGGCAGCGAGCTTGAACTGTTCGCTCGGGCGGTGAATTGGAAGCGTTATTGGTCGGCGCAGGTACGGCCGCATCTCGGCCCTCGCGTGCTCGAAGTCGGCGCTGGAATCGGAGCGAACACGCCGTATCTGAACCATGGCGCGGCCGAATGGGTGTGTCTCGAACCGGACCGCAAGATGGCGGAGGAGCTTGCGGCCGCGGTCAACAACGGCGCCATTCCGGCAAGCCGCGTGATCGCGGGGACGATCTCCGCGCTGCCGGCGATTCCCCGCTTCGACAGCGTCCTCTACATCGATGTCCTGGAACACATCGAAGACGACGCGGCCGAACTCGCGCGCGCCGCCGAGCGGCTGCACTCCGGCGGCAAAATTATTATGGTCGGACCAGCCCACGCGTGGCTGTTCAGCGAATTTGACCGCTCGATCGGGCATTTCCGGCGCTATTCGCCGCGCGCAGTTCGTGCGCTGCATTGCCCTGCGCTGGAGCTGGTCAGCGTCAGGCAGTTGGACCTGGTGGGCATCATGGCTTCGATCGCCAATCGCTGGGCGCTGCGGCAAACCATGCCCAACCCGGGGCAGATCGCGGTCTGGGATCGCTGCATGGTTCCGTTATCGCGCGCTCTCGATCCGCTTTTTTTCCACCGATTTGGCAAGTCGATCATGGCGGTGTGGCAGCGCCGCTCAGCCGCGGGCGCGCCTGTGTCCAGCGCAAACGGAGGCGCGGATTGATTGTCACGGGCCGCGATAGAGGCCCAGGCGGCGTAGATTTGCCAATCCGGCCTCGGCCCGGCTGCGGTCCGGAAAAACATAATGGAGCATGTCCGGCGTCCACGCGCCGGCGACAAACCGCGACCATGCGCCGTTGTATCGGTCGGCTTCCGCCACAGCATATTCGCCGGCGACCACCTGTTGGCACAGCCAAACAAACACGATTGCGACACCCACCCATTGCAGCGAAAGCCGCGGGGCGCCCTGCCAAAACCGCTCCAGAAAATCGAGCGACCAGAGCAGCAACCCCAATTGCGCCAGCGCAACGAAAACGCCGTAACGGATCGGCATTTCGTGATCCGGTGCAAAATCGACGCGCGCCAACGCGGCGCTGCCGGCGACGAGGAATGAAAAGAGGACCAGTCCGAGGCCAAACCGGTGCAGCCGGCTCGACGGACGCTGCGCAAAAGTCTCCGTGAGGAGCGCGGCCCCGCCGAGGCAGAGCATGGCAAATCCGATGAACCTTGCCGGCCACACCAGAGCATGAAGGTGCGCCCACGGCAGGCCCAGAAATCTGATCGCGTAGTCGAAGCTGCGCAGCAGACGCGCCGGGCTCAACGGAGCTGAAACTGAGTCCAGCGGCAGCTTGTAGAGATAGACAGCGGTGAACAGGCCGCCGATACAGGCGATCGTCGCGATCCATGGCCAGCGCAGCTTTCCCCGCCAGCCCGACCAGAGCAGGACCGGCCAGATCACAAGGCCGGCCGAAACGCCAAAGGCCGACAAGCACGCCGCGGCGATGGCGGCGGCCATCCGGTAGCGCGAAAAGCGGTCCTGTTC
>JASHVN010000404.1 GCA_030044555.1 Xanthobacteraceae bacterium
ATCTCGCTCGAGCCGCTGGTCATGGTGGTGCATCCGTCGATGCCGGCGAAGACGGTGCCCGAGCTCATCGCTTACGCCAAGGACGAGCCCGGCAGGGTGGTGATGGCCTCGGTCGGCAATGGCACGACCCCGCATCTTGCCGGCGAGCTGTTCATGATGATGGCGGGCGTAAAATTCCTCCACGTTCCCTATCACGGCGCTGCGCCGGCGCTGACCGATCTTCTCGGCGGGCGTGCCGACGTCATGTTCGAAGCGATGACCGACCTGGTCGGCTACATCAATGCGGGCAAGCTGCGGGCGCTGGCAGTGACCACGGCGAAGCGCTCGCCGGTATTTCCCGATCTTCCCACTGTCGGCGAGTGCGTGCCCGGCTATGAGGCGAGTGTTTGGTTCGGCATCGGCGCGCCGAAAAAGACGCCGGCCGAAATCGTCCAACTGCTCAACCGGGAAATCAATGCGGGGCTTAACGATCCTAAATTGCGGGCGCGGGTGAGCGAAGGCGGCGGCGCGCCGCTCACCGGCGGCACCGCCGATTTCGAAAAGCTTTTTGTCGACGACGCGCAGAAGTGGGCAAAAGTCATGCGCGAGGCTGACATCAAGCCGGAATGAGTCATCCGCCCCGCCAATGCCAAACGCGATGGAGGACATGCGATGAGACGCCGCCGTTTTCTGCAACTCGCCGCGGCCGCCGCTGGCGCGCCCGCATTGCCGCGCGCATCCTTGGCCGCCTTGGCCGCGAGCGATTATCCGAGCCGGCCGGTGAAAATCCTTTGTGGTTTTTCCGCCGGCGGCGCCGTCGATATCGTGGCGCGGCTGGTCGGCGAATGGCTCTCCGAGCGTTTCAAGGTTCAGTTCATCACCGAGGATCGGCCCGGCGCTGCCAACAACATCGCCACCGAGGACATGGTCCGCTCGCCGCCCGATGGCTACACGCTTCTCCTCACCAACCCCACCAACGCCATCAACGCGACGCTCTATGCGCATCTGAAATACGACTTCCTGCGCGACAGCGCGCCGGTCGCCGGCATCATGCGCGTGCCCAACGTCATGGCGGTGGGCGCGCAGGTGCCGGCGAAGACGATCCCCGAATTCATCGCCTTCGCCAAAGCCAATGTCGGCAACGTCTATTACGCCTCGCCGGGCACCGGCACGTCGGTGATGATGTCGGCCGAGCTGTTCAAGATCCTCGCCCATGTGCCGCTCACCGGCATCACCTATCGGGGCATGAATGGCGGCGGCTATACCGACATGCTCAGCGGCCGCGTGCAGGTCGCCTTCGACAACCTGCCGGGCTCGATCGGCTATATCCGCAACGGCCAGTTCCGCGCGCTGGGCGTCACCACCGCGACGCGTTCGGCCGAACTGCCGGACGTGCCGAGCATTTCCGAGTTCGTGCCCGGCTACGAGGCCAGCGCCTTCTATGGTCTCCACGCGGCGAAAGGCACGCCGGCGGAGATCGTCGAAAAGTTGAACAGACAGATCAATGCGGCCTTGGCCGATCCGACCATGAAGGCTAAGCTTGCCAATCTCGGCGGCATCATGATGCCGGGAACGCCCGCGGATTTCGGTAAGATGGTTGCCGACGAAACCGCCAAGTGGGCGAACGTGATCCATGAGGCCAATATCAAGCTGATCGACTGAAACGGGTTCGCGTGTCGGCAACAGAGTCTCCGATCATTGTCATTGGCGGCGGCATTGGCGGGCTGACCACGGCGCTCGCGCTGTTGCAGCGCGGCCTCGACGTCGTGGTCTACGAACGGGCGCCGGTGTTGCGGGAAGTCGGCGCCGGCGTGCAGATCGGCTCGAACGGCACGCGCGTGCTTTACGCGCTGGGGCTCGAAGAGGCGCTGCGCGCCGTGCAGGTGCTGCCGCCGCGGCGGCAATTGCGCCATTGGCGC
Organism: Xanthobacteraceae bacterium; assembly: GCA_030044555.1. Classification (GTDB taxonomy): domain Bacteria; phylum Pseudomonadota; class Alphaproteobacteria; order Rhizobiales; family Xanthobacteraceae; genus BOG-931. Next base: position 1,899 of record JASHVN010000404.1, read on the forward strand.
AGCGGCGAGACCTGGGACTGGCTCACGCTCGGCGCTGCCTCGGTCGAGCGCTTCGGCACCCCGCACATTCTCATGCATCGCAACGACCTGCACGGCATTCTGGTTGGCGCGGTGCGCAAGCTTAAGGCCGATGCGATCAAACTCGGCATGCAGTGCACGGCGGTGACGCAAAGCGCCGGCGCCGCGACGGCGCAGTTTGCCAACGGCGAGCAGGTTTCCGGCGCAGCGATCGTGGCCGCCGACGGCATTCACTCGCAGGTGCGTCAATGTCTCTTCGGCGCCAGCAAGCCGGAATTCACCGGCTGCGTCGCCTGGCGCGGCCTGGTGCCGATGGATCGGCTGCCGCCGCATCTCGCGCAATTGCTGACGACCAATTGGCTCGGACCCCATGGCCACGTGCTGCATTATCCGGTGCGGCGCGGCGAGCTGATGAATTTCATCAGCATTGTCGAGCGCGACGACTGGCACGTGGAATCGTGGATCGTCGAAGGCAAACGCGACGAACTCGCCGCCGATTTCCGCGACTGGCACGCCGACGTGCACACCTTCATCGACAATATCGACACGCCGTACAAATGGGCGCTCCTGGCGCGCGGGCCGATGCAGCATTGGTCGGAGCGGCGCATCACGCTCCTTGGCGACGCCTGCCATCCGACGCTGCCGTTTCTCGGCCAGGGCGCGGTGATGGCGGTCGAGGACGCCTACGTGGTCGCGGCCTGCCTCGCCTCCTTCCCCGACGAGCCGGAGCGCGCGCTTGCGCGCTACGAAGAGATCCGCAAGGAACGCACCGCGTCGGTGGTGCGCAAGTCGCACGAGAACCGCCGGCACGTGTTCAGCCCGGATCTTGCCGACAGCGGCGCGCTGGCGGGCGAAGTCGCCCGCTACTGGCAGCAGCAGCACATGCGCGAGCGGCTCGACTGGCTCTATCGCTACGACGCCACCGCGATCGCGGTGTAAGGCAGCGCCGATCTGACAAACGCACGAGAAGCAAGCGCACGAGGAGCCCGCCATCAGGCGAGCTCCTCGAAGGTGTTGACGGAAATTTTCTTCGGTCAGTCGTCGTTGTGATGTTTGATGATGATTGTTTTGTTGGGATTGTCGTGATGGAACACCACCGGGGGCGGTGGCGCCGGATTGTCGTGATGCTTTTTGATGATGACGGTCTGATCGGCCAGCGCCGCATAGGGCAGGGCAATGCCCAGCGCGGCGAACGCGGCCAATGCAAGGGTGAGCTTTCGCATCGCAGTCTCCTCTGGTGTCTATCCCGACATAACAATGCGGAAGCGAAAAATCCGTTCCCTGCAGCTTTCTGAACGGGTGTTCAGAGGAGAGGCGGATTCGACTATTTGTTCGCTCGATTGTGCGGCGTGTTCGCGCACCGTGACGCGGCGCGCTCGCGCATAGTGACGCGCCGCGCAAAGATGAATCTCGGCTTTGACGGAGGCCGCCGCCACGCGCCACAATGGGGCTTGCCCATCGGCACAACCGCAAAGGCGAAACATGCCTCCGCTCAGCAATCTCGCGGCCCGCGACGTCGAAACGCTGGTGCATCCCTACATCAATCTCGCGAGCTTTCGCGAGCACGGTCCGCTCATCCTCGAGCGCGGGGAGGGTGTCTATGTGTACGACACCGAAGGCAAGCGCTATCTCGAGGGCATGGCCGGGCTGTGGTGCACGGCGCTCGGCTACGGCAACGAGGAATTGGTGGAGACGGCCGCTGCGCAGATGCGCAAGCTTTCGTTCGCGCATCTGTTCACCGGCAAGAGCCACGATCCGGCGATCGAGCTTGCTGAGAAACTGAAAGAGATCGCGCCGGTTCCGATCTCCAAGGTGTTTTTCTGCAATTCCGGATCGGAGGCGAACGACACGCAGGTCAAGCTCGTCTGGTACCTCAACAACGCGCTCGACCGGCCGAAGAAGAAAAAGATCATCGGCCGCGTGAAAGGCTATCACGGCGTCACATTGGTCGCCGCCTCGCTCACCGGCTTGCCCGGCAACCATCGCGATTTCGATCTGCCGCTGCCGGGCTTTCTGCACGCCGCTTGTCCGCACGCCTATCGGTTCGCGCACGCCGGCGAGAGCGAGGAGGATTTCGCCACGCGGCTTGCCGCCGAGCTCGACGCGCTGATCGTCAAGGAGGGCCCCGACACGGTGGCCGCCTTCATCGCCGAGCCGGTGATGGGCGCCGGCGGCGTCATCGTGCCGCCGAAGACTTACTTCGAGAAGATCACGGCGGTGTGCGCCAAGCACGACGTGTTCATGATCAGCGACGAAGTGATCTGCGGCTTCGGCCGGCTCGGCAGCATGTTCGGCTGCGCGGCGCTCGGCTTCCGCCCGCAGGCGCTGTCGATCGCCAAGGCGATGTCGTCGGCCTATCTGCCGATTGCCGCGGTGATGATTCCCGAGGCGATGTATCAGGCGCTGCTCATCGAGAGCAAAAAGATCGGCACGTTCGGGCACGGCTTCACCTACGGGGGCCATCCGGTATCCGCTGCGGTCGCCCACAAGGCGATCGAGATCTATCTGCGCGACCGCATCGTCGAAAAAGCCGCCGCGCGCGCCCCGCAATTTCTGGCGCGGCTTGCCGCGCTCAACGCCCATCCGCTGGTCGGCGAAGCGCGCGGGCTCGGGCTCATCGGCGGCGT
>JASHVN010000405.1 GCA_030044555.1 Xanthobacteraceae bacterium
ACTCTTGAAGAACATTTCGCCATGCCGGGATTTTTCGACATTGCCGGGCGCGAGCTGAAACACCGGGCGGAAACCGTCGGCGGCCGTTACGCCAACCTCATCGACCGGCTATGCGATGTGGATTCCAAACGCTTGGCGGAGATGGATGCCGCCGGCATCGACATGCAGGTGCTGTCGCTCACGGCTCCGGGCGTCGAGCAATTGGATGCGGCTGACGCCATCGCGCTGGCGCGGGACTCCAACGATTATCTTGCCGCAGCAGTGAAAAAACACCCGACGCGCTTCGCCGGCCTCGCCGCGATCCCGACCTCGACACCCGACAAGGCCGCCGCGGAGTTGGAAAGCCGCGTGCGCGCGGGATTCAAGGGCGCGGTCGTCAACGGCCACAATCGCGGCCGTTATCTCGACGACAAATTCTACACGCCGATCCTCGAATGCGCGCAGGCGCTCAACGCGCCGATCTACATTCATCCGACGCCGCCGCCCAAGCCGGTGCTCGACACCTATTACGGCGGCTTCGCCCCGATGCTCACCGAGATGCTCGCCGGCGGCGCCTGGGGCTGGCACATCGAAACCGCCGTTCATGTCATTCGCCTGATTTCCGGCGGCGTGTTCGATCGCTTTCCGCGCCTGCAGGTCGTCATCGGCCATATGGGTGAAGGGCTGCCGTTCATGTTCCAGCGCTTCGACATCATGCCGCCGGCGGTGACCGGGCTGAAGCGGTCATACAAAGACTATCTACGCGAGAACGTGCACTACACGTTCTCCGGCTTCAATTTCCCGCCGGCTTTCCTCGATCTCTTCCTCGAACTCGGCGGCGTCGATCGCATCATGTTCTCCGCCGATCATCCGTATCAGTCGATGCCGGCCGCGCGCGCCTTCCTGGAGCAAATTCCCGTGTCGGCCGAGGACAAGGAGCGCATCGCCCACGGCAATGCGGAGAAGCTGTTCAAGCTTTGAACGGCACCGAGACGTTCGTCACCAGCGGGCGGCTATGCGGCTTAGCGGCAAAAGCGACGGCCGTGGTGCAGCCAGCAATGGTGGTGATGGTATGCGTGCGATGCCATCACTCCAGAGATGATGGAGATGATGCCGAGCGCTGCGGCCGCGCCGTAGTCTGGCTCATAGTAGCCGTAGTCGGGCGGATAGTCGTAGCCGTAGTCGGGCGCATAGCCGCCATAATAGTAGCCAGGCGCATAACCGCGATGGAAGCCGCGGCCGCCGATGAAGCGGCCGCCGCCAAAATGCGGACCGCCGCCGCCGGCGGAATGTCCGCTAGGGTGGCCGCCAACACCGCTGTGTCCGGCCGCAAAGGCGCCTCCCGGCGTCATGGCGAGCGCAGCGATGGTCGCAAGCGCAATGGTGAATCGATGCAGCATGGCGCATCTCCTCGTTTGATCCTCGGCCATATTACCACGCCCGGCGCGACAGTATTGAGATAGATCAACACGAGCGCGGCGTTTCATCTACGCTGTTTTGCTCGCGCTTCTGGCCTGGAGCTTCCTATGACAAATCCGGATTCCACCACACCCGTGCTCTTCGACATCGACGGGCGCGGCGTCGCACGCGTTACTCTCAACCGCCCCGAGCGCAACAACGCCTATGACGGCGACCTGATCCAGGCGCTGCTGGCAGTGCTCGACGTGCTTGAGAAAACGCGCGGCCTGCGCGCCGTCGTCATCAGCGGCAAGGGGCGGCATTTTCAGGCCGGCGCCGATCTGAAATGGATCGATGCTGTGCGCGACGCCTCGCGCGAGGAGAACATCGCCGCGTCGCGCGCTACCGCGCAGGCGATCTGGCGGCTCAACGCTGTGCCGGTGCCGACCGTGGCGCTTGTGCACGGCGCCTGCTTCGGCGGCGGCACCGGACTGCTCGCCGCCTGCGACGTGGTCATCGCCGCGGATGACGCAGTGTTCTCCATCGCCGAAGTGCGCTGGGGGTTGACCGCTGCCATCATCATTCCGCAGCTCAACGACGCCATCGGCGTCCGCCATGTGCGCCGTTACGCGCTCACCGGCGAGCGCTTCGACGCTGCGGAAGCGCGTCGTATCGGCCTGGTGCACGCGATCGTGGCGCCGGGCGAACTCGAGGCGGCCGGCGCGCGCACCGTCGAGCAGATATTGCAGAACGGGCCGCAGGCCATTGCGCAAACCAAGGCGTTCGCGCTCGACTCCGCCTGGGCGCATCTCAACGAAAGCGCTTTCAGCCGCCTGGTCGAAAGCCATGCCGACAAGCGGCAATCGGCCGAAGCCGCCGAAGGCCTCGCCTCGTTCGCAGAAAAGCGCGCGGCAATGTGGAAATGATCAGCTCCGGTGGGGCGTCACCTGCGCCGATGGCGGGATGTTAAGACGCGATTCGCCATTTTCCTAAAAAAGTAGCGATTACGACGGTCGAGCGTTAGGACGTGCGGCGCTAACGCAGCGGCATGAGCTCGGTCTCATCATCCGCAGCATCGCGCGTCGTCACCCCGACGGAGCGCCTGCTGTCCGTCGGCAAAATTGCCGACGATCCCGGCAATGCCGTGCGGCCGGCGACCGAAGCGCAGGACCCGGACGATGACACGCCGCCGGCGACCGATGAGGTCGTTATAACAGCCGAGGCGGCGGAGGCTGCTGCCCTCGTACCGGAGCTTGCGGTGGCTACTGCCGCGATCTCAGCCGCTCAAGACGATGAGGCTGCGTCGCCGAACGTCGATGTGGCGGATGAAATGATCCCGCTGGTGCCGGCGGCCTATAACGGCTCACCGGCGTCGCAGGCGGCCTATGCGTACGCGCAGACCATGCAGGCGTGGCTGGAAAGCAAGAACCCGCGTCCGGCTTCTGTGCGTCGCCCAGCGAAACCCAAAGCCGACACCAGGCGTTAACCAGAGCGCCAATCGCCTTGTCCGCTTCGCGACGAGGTTCGCAGCGCGGATGACGCGCCGCAATCCGCGCGGAAGCTACGCCAGAAGGATGCCGAGCAAAACCATCAGCGCCATCGACACGCACCCGAGACACCGCGTCCGTGTCCTCGACAGCGAGATGAGCTACGTGGACACCGGACAAGGCGACCCGATCGTCTTCCTGCACGGCAATCCCACGTCGTCCTATCTGTGGCGCAACATCATTCCGTATCTCAGCGGCCACGGACGCTGTCTCGCCCCCGACCTGATCGGCATGGGCCAATCGGAAAAATCACCGGCGCGGGCTTATCGCTTCGTCGATCATGCGCGCTATCTCGACGCCTGGTTCGAGGCGCTGGGCCTGACGCGCAATGTCACTCTCGTGCTGCACGATTGGGGCTCGGCGCTCGGCTTCTATCGCGCGTTCCGCCACCCCGAGCAGATCAAGGCCATCGCCTATATGGAAGCTATTCTGCAGCCGCGCCGCTGGACCGATTGGCCGAACGGCCGCGATGCCTTGTTCCGCGCCATGCGCTCCGCCGAGGGCGAGCGCCTCGTGCTCGACGAGAATTTCTTCATCGAGACCGTGCTGCCGAAAAGCATCCTGCGGCAACTGAGCGCGCAGGAAATGGACGCCTATCGGGCTCCGTTTCGCCAACGCGACTCGCGCCTGCCGCTGCTGCTATGGCCGCGCGAACTGCCGATCGAAGGCGATCCCGCCGACGTCGTCGCCATCGTGGAGCAGTACGGCCAATGGCTGGCGACGAGCAATCTGCCGAAACTCTTCATCGCCGCCGAACCGGGCTCACTTCTGGTCGGCCGCGCGCTGGACTTCTGCCGGTGCTGGCCCAATCAGCGCGAGGTCACGGTGCACGGCATTCACTTCATTCAGGAAGATGCCCCGGACGAGATCGGCGCCGCGCTGGCGGATTTTGTGACGGAAGTGAAGGGCTGACGACGAAACGCCGAGACGGACGCATTGGCCCGCAAGGCTGAAGTCTACGCTGCCGCGCAACCTGCCATTGCGCCATACCTTAATATGGCATATATGCCATATGGCGACGGGTCCGACGTTTGAATGGGATGACGCAAAGGATCGGATCAACCGCATCAAGCACGGCGTTTCCTTCGTCCTGGCACAGACGGCCTTCTTCGATCCGCGTCGTGTCATAGCCGAAGACTTGACGCATAGTGGCGCTGAGCAACGCTATTTCTGTTTCGGCAAGGTCGGAAACGGAGTGATGACCGTGCGCTTTACCTGTCGAGCCGACCGTATCCGCATTTTTGGTGCCGGTTATTGGCGGAAAGGAAAGCAAATCTATGAGCAACAGAACCGTTAAATACACGGCAGGAGAAATTGGCCGCTTCCGCGTTGTCGAGGATTTCCTGCCCCGGCCCGACGACCTCGTTCCGCGCGAGGATAACGTCAAGGTGACGCTCTCGCTGTCACGCCGCAGCCTCGACTTCTTTAAGCGCGAAGCAAGAAAGCGCCGCCTGCCATATCAACGCATGATCCGCGCGTTGGTGGACACGTATGCGGAGAAGCAGGCGGGCGGGAGGCGGAGGTCGTAGGATGGGTTGGCCGAAGGCGAACCCGCCGCTTCGTATCTCGGCTTCAAATCGGAAATGAAAGTGCTAGAAGGCGCAAGCCGGAGTAGCCCAGAAAGCGCAAGAGAGTCCCATGAACGCCCCGCTCTCCACCCACCCGACGCCCCCCTATAAGCACACGCCGCTGTTTCCGCTCGGCAAGGATGCGACGCCGTACCGAAAGGTGGCGGACGGTGTGCGCATCGAGCGCATCATGGGCGAGGACGTGCTGGTCGTGCCGCGCGAGGCCTTGCGGGCGCTCGCCGAAGCGGCGTTCAGCGACATCAATCACCTCCTGCGCCCGGCGCATCTCGCTTCGCTCAAGCGCATCGTCGAGGACCCGGAGGCGTCGGCTAACGACAAGTTCGTCGCCTACGATTTTCTCAAGAACGCCAACATCGCGGCGGGCGGCGTGCTGCCGATGTGCCAGGACACCGGCACCGCGATTATCATGGGCAAGAAGGGCCGGTTGATCTGGACCGACGGCGACGATGAGGCGGCGCTGGCCGAGGGTGCGCGCGACGCGTACTTGAAGCGCAATCTGCGCTATTCGCAGCTCGCGCCGCTCTCTATGTTCGAGGAGAAGAATACGCGCTCGAACATGCCGGCGCAGGTGGAGATTTATGCCGAAGGCCATCATGCCGGCGAGGGCGATGCGGACGCGGCCTACAAGTTTCTGTTCATCGCCAAAGGCGGCGGCTCGGCGAATAAATCGTTTCTGTTTCAGGCGACGCCATCGATCCTCACCCGCGACCGCATGCTGGCGTTTCTCAAAGAGAAAGTGTTGACGCTCGGCACCGCCGCTTGCCCGCCCTATCATCTCGCCATCGTTATCGGCGGCACCTCGGCCGAGCTGACCATGAAGACGGTCAAGCTCGCCTCCTGCAAATACTACGACACCTTGCCCGATCACGGCTCCGAGGACGGCCACGCCTTCCGCGACCGCGAGATGGAGCAAGAGATTCAGAAGATGACGCAGTCGCTCGGCGTCGGCGCGCAATTCGGCGGCAAATATTTCTGCCACGACGTGCGCGTGATCAGGTTGCCGCGCCACGGTGCCTCGCTGCCGATCGGGCTCGGCGTGTCCTGCTCGGCCGACCGCCAGGCGCTCGGCAAGATCACCCGCGACGGCGTGTTCCTCGAGGAGCTGGAGCACAATCCGGCGAAATATCTGCCGGAGATCGATACCGCGCATCTCGGCGGCGAGGTGGTGAAGATCGACCTCAACAAGCCGATGCCGGAAATTTTGGCGCAGCTCACCCGATATCCGATCAAGACGCGGCTGTCGCTGACCGGTCCGATGATCGTGGCGCGCGATCTCGCTCACGCCAAGCTGCGCGAGCGGCTTGAGCGCGGCGAGGGGCTTCCCGATTATTTCAAAAACCATCCGGTCTATTACGCCGGCCCGGCGAAGACGCCGGAGGGCTACGCGTCGGGCGCATTCGGGCCGACCACGGCCGGCCGCATGGATTCCTTCGTCGAGGATTTTCAGGCCGCCGGCGGCTCCATGGTGATGCTGGCGAAAGGCAACCGCGCTGCGGCGGTGCGCGAGGCCTGCAAGAAGCACGGCGGCTTCTATCTCGCCTCGATCGGCGGCGCCGCCGCCAACCTCGC
>JASHVN010000052.1 GCA_030044555.1 Xanthobacteraceae bacterium
GTGCCGACCCATCATGACCCGCCTCCGCGAATCATCCCTCATCGACGCAATCACGGGCCGTCGATCGTCTCAACACCTGTTTGGCGACAGAATCAGAGGCTAAGCGGACATCCGGCAATTTAGTTTTTTGGTCACAATGGCAGCAGATCTGCGGCGCGACGACGAGACCGGTCGCGACGTTGACTACGCTTGCAACACGTTTTCCCGAGATTGAAATCGCGGTGTAGTGCGCCGCCCGCAGTTTGGGATGCCTCTATCAACAATGGGAGCATCCCAATGCCAGTCCGTCCGACCGAAGCGCTCATGCATCAGGCACAATCTCGGCCCGAGAGCGCCGCTTTTATCTTTCACGAAGACGTTTGGACCTATCGGCGATTTGCAGATGAAGTCGAGCGCGCCGCAAGAGGCCTTGCCGCTCAGGGCGTCAAGGCCGGCGACCGGGTCATACTTCACATGATGAATCGCCCCGAAATGCTGGTCGCTTACTATGCGTGTTTCAAGGTTGGAGCAATCGCGGCGCCGTTACGGACCACTTTAAAATACGCCGAACTCGCGCCGCTATTGCGGCGGCTCAAGCCTGCGCTCTACATCGGCGAAACCGGTCCTTATCAAAATGCTTCGTCAGTCGATGCGGCAATCCTTCCAGAAAACAGCTGCCTCATCGTCAACAGCGCTGCGGAACAGAGCTGCGGCGTCCAGCCGTGGGACAATCTTCTGAAACAGGACGCGTCGGCGGACTTGCCGGTGCCGGCTTCATGCAAGCCTGCAGTGCTCATCAACACGTCGGGCACGACGGGGCAGCCAAAATTCGTCACGCATACGCTCGATACGTTGGCGGCGGCGACTGATCTTCTTGGCAAGCATTGCGCCTTTGCGGAAAATGATATGATCGTGTTGTCGACGGGCATGGCGCATGCCAGCGGGCTGAGCACCTCGCTGGCCTGCATTGGCCGTGGCATGCCCTTCGTCGTGCTCGAGAGCTTCGATGCCGACGCTGTGCTCGACAATGTCGAACGCTATGGCTGCACCTGGTTGCTCGGCTTCCCTTATCACTACGCAGCGCTTCTCGCATCGCAACAGGAAAAACCGCGTGACCTGTCCTCGCTGCGGGTCTGCCTGACCGGAGGAGATGTGTGCCCGGTTGACCTTCAGGAAAGGGCTACTTCGGTTTTTGGAGCGCCCCTCTATAACTTCTGGGGCGCTTCCGAGGTCATGGGCTCGCTGACCTTCGGCCTGGAAGACGGGCCTGTGGTGCGAATTGTGGAGGGAGCCCGTGTGCGGCTGGTCGATGATCGTGGCGCCGACGTCGGGCATGGCGAGACCGGCGAGCTGTTGATCGCCGGTCCCAATGTCTTTGTCGGGTACTGGAACGATCCGGACGCAACGGCGCAAAGCCTGAAGGCTGGCTGGTATTACACCGGCGATCTGATGCGGCGCGGCGACGGCGATGAGCTCTGGTTCGTGTCGCGCAAGAAGGACATCATTATTCGCGGCGGCACCAACATTTCGCCCGTCGAGGTGGAAGAGGCGTTGATCGCCTCCCATCCGGCGGTCGAGGAAGCTGCCGTTGTCGGCAAGCCTGACCCGATCTTGGGTCAACGCGTGTTCGGCTTCGTCAAGCTTACGGGCGGCGCCAAGCAGACGATTGTTCCTGAGATTCTCGAGAACGTGGCGCAACACCTTGCGCCCCACAAAATTCCCGAAGACCTCCAGGTGCTCAGTGCATTGCCGCGCAATGCATTGAGCAAAGTAGACCGCAAAATACTGCAGGTGATGGTTTCCGCGGATACGGCGCCGTCCGCGAGCGCATCACACGCGCTCACGAAAATCGCGGCGCGCCGTCCCAAAGCGGCCATCTTGGGCGGATAACAATCGCAACGCGACGTTTCGTGTGCTGCAAATTCGTGTGCTGCAAATTTGACACAGTTCGCTCCACACATAAAAAAATAAACTCGCTCAACACATAAAAAGAGGTCACCGCTACGAGAAGCGCCTCTATGAGGCGAAGATTTTGATCGGCACTGGCTGCGCGGCACCCATGCGTCACCGCATGGGTGCCGCGCATCAACAAATCGTGTAGGGCCATTTCCGCTCGCCCGACAAGGACTACGTGTCCGCCACCTGCAGTTGCGGAGAGGCGAATGAACGCTAAGCGGGATTGGCAGCTCAGTGATGAGCTCGATGATGTCTCCTCGGAATTATCTCTTTGCGGCGGCTCCGACGAGAATAGCGGGCGACCTACCCATGTACTTCTGATCGAGGACGATCGTATCATTCGGGAGATGATCGAGAATTATCTCACCCAACACAGCATGCGTATTTTGATTGCGGGTGACCGCAACGGCGTTGAGCGACATTTCTCCTCGGAAGAGCCGGATCTTGTCATCCTCGATCTGCAACTGGGCAAGGACGACGGCCTGGACCTGCTCCGCGCGATCAGGTCGCGCTCGGATGTGCCCATCATCATCACCACAGGCCATCGCCGCGACGAGGTCGACCGCGTCGTCGGTCTGGAACTGGGCGCGGACGACTATCTCACGAAGCCTTTCGGCCTGCGCGAATTGCTTGCCCGAATTCGTGCCGTATGGCGGCGACGCCAAGCCGGGTTGGCGGCCTCGCGACGGGAATCGGCGCAAGGTTGCAGCCGATTTGGCAGCGGCTGGCAGCTCAGCCGGCGCCTGCGCCGTCTCACCGATCCGAATGATGTTCTCGTGCCATTGACCAAAGCGGAATACGCGTTGTTGGTCGCCTTTCTCGATGCGCCGCGCCGCCCTCTGAGTCGCGAATACCTCATGCAAGCGACCCGCATGCACGAAGACGTCTTCGACCGCAGCATCGATGTTCAAGTCTTGCGCCTGCGCCGCAAACTGGAAGCCGATCCCAGTATGCCGCTCCTCATAAAGACCGAACGGGGAGTGGGCTATCTGTTCGACTCCGCCGTCGATACGGCCTGAGCTTGGCCCGGCAACGCCCCTTGTTACAACGGTAACATGGCTGCATCACGCTGAAACCGGAGCGTAACATTGACCGGCTCTTGTAAGGGGATGTCCTACCCTGATCCCAGCCCTGATCCAAGTCGCCTTCCCCGGAAAGCGCGCCGGAACTGCTGCGCCGAATGGCGCTGGTGATAGCATTGATGGCTCCCTTTCAGTTGCAATGTCGTTTTCTGCAATGCCGTTTTTCGGCGTTCGGTCCGCGAGCCTTCGCTTTGCTGCGGACCCGAAGCGCAGGCGTGGCCGCAGCATGTCTGTTGCTCGCAATTGCGGCGCACGCGGTGTTTGCACAAGCACCCGCGACCCCGGGCACGACGATCGTCCTGACGCAAGAGCCGATTACGCCAATCCCGCCACCGCCGACAGTGGATCCGTTGAAGCTGACGCTTGGGGAAGAGCTGTTCCACAGCCGCCTGCTTTCGCATGACCAGACGCGGTCCTGCGTGTCCTGTCACGACGTCCGCACCAACGGCGCCGACGGTTGGCGACACGCTATCGGCTCCGATGGGAAACCTCTCGAGTTCAACACACCGAGTGTTTTTAATGCGGCGCTTAGTTTTCGACTCAATTGGGAGGGCAACGAACGCACCTTGGCGGCACAGGCCACCTTGGCGATCAACAGCGGGCCTGGCCTGGGAAGCAGCATGCCGGAAGTCCTCGCACGTCTGAACGCAAATCACGATTTTGTGGGCCGGTTTAATGCCGCCTACGGCCGCAATCCGGACGAAAGCACTCTCATCAACGCGCTTGCCACCTACGAGCGATCTCTGGTGACACCCGACAGCCCATTCGACCGCTGGCTCAAAGGCGACAAGGGCGCTCTTTCCGCCGCGCAACTGAACGGTTACGCCCTGTTCAAGTCGTTTGGCTGCGTCTCTTGCCACCAGGGCGTGAATGTCGGCGGCAACATGTTTGAGCGGCAAGGCGTCTTTCACCGCCTCGCGTCGGCCAAGCCGGAGGTCCTGCGCGTCCCAAGTCTGCGCAATGTGGCAACCACCGCGCCTTATTTTCACGACGGCAGCGCGCCCACGCTCACGGATGCCGTCAGAAAAATGGCTGCCGCACAGCTCGACCAGACCTTGTCTGAACAGGAGATCGACGCGATCGTTGCGTTTCTCGGTTCGCTGACCGGCAACTATCATGGCGTCCCGGTGAAGGCGGCCGCGCGGTGAGAGCGATATTCGCCATCGTCGGGCTCGCCTTGCTGGCCCTGGTTCTGACCTCGCTATCACTGCGAGCCGTGGATGCGGACGCGGACACGTTCGACAGAGCGCTGGCTGATCTTGATCGGCTTGCCAGGAGCGAGGGGGCTCTGCGCGGTGATCTGCTGGCGGCGCGGGCCGGCTTGCTGCGCAACTATGATCCGGTCGTGCAACAAATCAATGCGATGTACACTTCGCTCGACAGCTTGCGCCACAATACGCGGGGGCAGCCGCAAGTGCTCGCCGCCGTCGACCAGCTTAGCCAAGCGATCGGGCGCCAGGAACAGGTGGTCGAGCAGTTCAAGAGCGACAATGCCCTTCTGCAAAATTCGCTGACCCATTTCGTTCGCCTCGGCCGATCGTTCCAACGGTCGGGGCAGGCGGCCGCTGTCCCGCAGATGAACGCGATTGTCGCCGACATCCTGTATCTGACGCTCGCGCCCTCTCCAGATCTCTTGCGAGAAACACAAGATCTTCTCGATGAGGCCACCGCTGCAGCCCCAAGCGGCGATGCGCATGAAATGGAGGCGTTTTTAGCTCACGCCCACATGGTGCTTCGCCTCCTGCCGCAAATGGACGCGGAGTTGCAAAACCTCGCAACCTGCACACAAGCGCGCGAGGCGCTGCGCGCGATCGTATTCGATCAACAAAAGGCGTCCAGAACCACCGCCCTGAAATACCGATACCTGCTCTACGGCGCATCGCTCTTGCTGGCCGGCGCACTCATCTATCTTGTACTTTGCCTGCACGCGCGCGCCGTCGCAATACGGCGCCGAGCAGCGCTGGAGCGCGTCATCGCTGCGATCTCGACTCGATTTATCAATACGCCCCAGTGCGACACCGATGCCGGCATCAATCAAGCCCTGGCGGAATTGGCGCTATGCGTCGGCGCCGATCGCGCCTATTTCATTGTGTCCGGCGATCGTCCGCGGACGCATCTATGGTGCCGGTCCGGATGCAACGTGCCGTCCGGCTGGCCGGAACAGGCGCCTCGGCTTGCCACCCAATTCGAACCGAGGCTCGAACGGGTTATTCAAGTCGTCGACGTCCGCCGGCTATGGCCGGGAGTGAGAAAAGAGTCCTGTCTTGCAGCCGGACTGCGAGGCTGGGCGTTCGCGTCGGGCATGAGTTCACACGGCCCGGTCTTTCTCGGCTTCGATGCCATGACCCACCCGTGTCGGATCACGCATCCGGGCGAACTTGGCGTATTGCCGGTGGCGCTCGATCTGCTTGCACATGCCGTCGAGCGGCAGGCCACCGAGCTGGAAAAATCAAGCCTGCAAGAGCGATTGCAGCAGACGCGCCGCATGGAGACAGTAGGTGCGCTTGCCAGCGGCGTTGCGCATAACTTCAACAATATCATCGCGGCGATCCTGGGCTACGTCGAGATGGCCGAAGCCCGGATCACACGAGGCACTCGCCACGCGTGGCACCTCTCCGAAATTCGCCGCGCCGGCGAGCGCGGCCGCGATGTGGTCGAGCAGCTCCTGACGTTTGGCAGACGACGCAGCGGACGACGCCAGCTGCTTGACGTTCGCAGCCTGATGGCCGAGTCGGAATCTTTCCTGAGAGCATCGCTACCGCGCGAAATTGATCTCATTTTTCATGAAGTGCCGATCGGAGCCAGCATCGTGGCCGAGCCAGCCCAATTGCAGCAGGTCATTCTCAATCTTTGCTCGAACGCGGCGCAGGCCTTGCGGGGGCGCGGCTCCATCAATGTGGAGACGGTGCTGCGTGACTTCACCGACGTTGAGGACCTGACGCACGGCTCGCTCGGGTCTGGCGGCTACGTGGTCATTGCCGTGACTGACAGCGGCCCCGGTATGGAGCGCTCCGTTGTTGAAAACCTGTTCGAGCCTTTCTTCACGACCAGAGCGAACGGGAACGGGCTCGGACTTGCAACCGTCCGGGAGATCGTGGACGAGCACGGCGGCGCCATCAACGTCATCAGCGCTCCGCGCGAAGGTAGCCGCTTTGAGGTTTGGCTGCCTCGCCGGACGGTCGGGCGCGCGGCAATGAGCGGACCCGCCGAAGCAGAATTTGGTCGGGGCCAGACAGTGCTGCTGCTGAGCAGCAGTCGCGAACAATTGTTGCACGATGAGGAGATACTGGCGGCGCTCGGTTACGAGCCGGTCGGGTTTTGGCGCCCTGCAGATGCGGTTGCCGCCTGCTGCGAGAATCCAAACAGATTTGATGCGATTCTTGTTGGCTGTTCGTTGTCGGCGAATGAAACACGGTCGCTGCCGGCGCGCCTGCACGTCATCGAGCCTCGATTGCCTATAGTGATCGCCGTTGAACCTGCCGAAATATTTGACGTTGATGCATTGGTGATGGCAGGCGTGTCCGAGATCGCGACCTGGCCGATGGTGGCCGATGAGATTGCCGTCATCCTGGCACGCTGCCTTCAAACAAAATCGTACCAAAACACGGTCGTAACCTATCCGGCAGGCGGCGCTACCACGAGTGCGCGAGTCGCGATGCACTGAAGGATGATCGAGCCCGATGCACCAATTACATCTGAAACACTTTTTCCGAAGCCCGAAATGATCGTGTAGCCGCCGCGGCTCACACCTATGGCGTAACATCAGAGGGCTCACATGACGATCATAACGCATCCCGCGAAAACCGAACGAGCCATTGCGACCGAATTGCAATTGAGGATGCAAGGCGAGTTTTCCAACGGCGCGCAGGATAATTGGCTGGCTGTGATCGCGCGCTGCAAGACCCGCCGGGACGTTCAGTCGGCGCTGCGCACCGCGCGCGCCCACGGCCTTTCCGTCATCATTCGTGGCGGCGGGCAGGACGCCACCGGGTGCACCGTTACGCCCGGCCAACTGGTCGTCGATCTTTCGGCGATGCGGAAGATCGACGTCAATCCTGACACCCGGGTTGCGATTGTGTCCGGCGGCGCGACAGTCAGGGATGTCGTCATCGCGGCGGCCGCGCACGGACTTGTCCCGGTCACCGGTATTTGCGGCTCGGATCGGATGGCCGGCGTGAAGCTGGATGATGGCTACGGTCCGCTGCTCGGGCGCTATGGGCGTGTGGCCGACAACGTGCTCGAGGCGGAGATAGTGTTGAAGGGCGGGCAGCATGTCATTGTGAACGCCGGCAGGAATCGCGACCTTTTCCGAGCCCTTTGCGCCGGAGGAATGGATCCCGGCGTCGTGACATCATTGCATGTTCGGCTTCGGGCGTTGCCGTCGTTGCTTGCGGGCATGATCTTTTACCCTTGGTCCGACGCAGAGCTGGTCTTACACGGATATTCCGCGCTGGCCGCTTTAGCGCCAGATTATCTCACGGTCTCCGCAGGCATCGTGTCGGCGGTGGACGGCAATCCGCTCTTGTTCATTGCTCCCACATGGTGTGGCGAGCTGGAAGAAGGCGAACATGTGCTTGCAGCTTTGCAGGCTTTCGGAAATCCTGTGGGGGCAATTGTCGGTCCAATGAGCTACCCGGGCCTGCTTGCGATGCACGACCGTTATATTGCGACGGGCCCGCGTTGTTCCAAACACAGGCGACGCCTTCCCGCACTGACCGACCGCGCTATTTCGGCGATCATAGTTGCTGCCAATGCCAGAACGTCGCCCTTGTCTGCGATCGTGCTGCATCATTTCCGCGGTGCACCAACGCGGGCGCATGCCGAAGCCGGCGCATTTGGAATGCAAGAAGGACATTTTCTCATTGAAGCCATCGCGGTCTGGGATCCGGCCGCGGACGACAAGGAGGCCGGTCACCAATTGTGGGCGCAGAATCTGCCAGAAGCCCTGGCGCCGGCAGTACCGACAAGGAATTATACAAACCTGTTGGGGCTTGGCGATCGTGGCGTCCGCTGAGGGCTGGCGTCCTGAAGGGCATCACGCCGGTAATTGCTCGCGGCCCGGCAAGCTTCTAACTTCACGCCTCGTGCGCTGGCTTCCGGCGCCTCCCGACCGTCAAACGCGCTGGAGGTCTGCGATCGGGGCAATGCGCGACGCGGCGTTCCTGTGCCGGCGATAATTGTCATTACCTATGAATGCGTATCATCGGCAGGTGAATCCCCAAGTCCGACGTCCTGTGCTCCGACGTCCTGTGCGTTGCGATGCCGAGCCGAGCTGACCGGATCGTCAGCAGTGCTGAAATAGACCCCAGGGTAAATTGACGCGCCGTATTGAGCAAAGCCCTCGATAATGAGTTCCAGCACCATCCGGAAAACGGAGCGGCGGCCGCCAGCGGCAACCACTCGCGTCCGAGCGACGGCCTCACCGATCTCGTCCAAGGGGGAATTCTGAATCTTGACCAAAGCGAATCTGACGTCGCCATGGCGGCCTGGCTCGAGCTCTCCGCGTGCAGCACGAGCGTGCGCGGTGAGATGACTATCGAACGAGCGCTTTCCCATCATGGGTCTCCGCAATTGTTTGCGGTGACGAACATGGCGTTGCGCTGCTACAGAATGGTCACACCCAACGCAAATCTCGC
Organism: Xanthobacteraceae bacterium; assembly: GCA_030044555.1. Classification (GTDB taxonomy): domain Bacteria; phylum Pseudomonadota; class Alphaproteobacteria; order Rhizobiales; family Xanthobacteraceae; genus BOG-931. The sequence continues at coordinate 8,654 of JASHVN010000052.1, forward strand.
TACATCTGAAATCATGGCAATGCTCATGACTTCTGGAACTCGAAACGCATCTGCGAATTAATTGGCTGCTTGGGTGTGAAGGGGCCTTACCTTGGAGAAACCATGGATAAGAGGTTTGCTGGGCTGCTTGGAGCAGCCGCGGCGCTCACCACGCTGACCGCTGCGCATGCGACCGCTCCCATCCAGTCGGAGCTTTCGCCGCCAACGAGGTACCAGGACCTGCTTGCGCCGATCCCCAATGCGGTCGCGGCGCTAAAAGCGGATGACGCGCGGTTGGCGCAAACTCCTGCAAGCGACTTGAAAGTGGCGCAGGAACACCACCACCATCACCACCGCCCGCCGCCCCGCCGCCATCATCATCACCATCATAACGACTGACTTTGCCGACGCGCCTCTATGGCGCCGAGCGCTTTCTGCACCCGAACAAAAAAGACTGAGCCCGCCGGGCTCAGTCTTTGGCGCGCCTCGCGATCCCGCGACGGTCGTGGTGTGTCGTCATTTCACGTCAATGATCTCGTATTCGTCCGGCCCGGCACCTGCAATCAGCTCATGCACACGCCGACGTGTGGCGGCAATTTCGGGATTTTCCGCCATCGCCTGAGTGAACGCCTCTCGGCTTTCCCAAAGCATGTGATTGATCACTTTTGTTCCGTCGCGGGCGGATGTTAATGGCACATCGCGGCCGAGTCGTATGACCGAAGTCACGACTGCTATCGGGGCTTCAGCGGATATGACGCGAGCGGACCGAAATGGGCCTGGTTGACCGAAATGGCCATTGGCCAGGGCTCCGAGGCCCGATACTTTGGCCACATGTGTCATCAGAACGATCAACAGCCAGATGACTTGCCGGGAATTGATGCCTGGAATCCCTGGCACCCTGGCGAGGCGATGAAGCAGCTTGCAGGCGTACCATCCTTGTGGTGCGTCGCTGGCGGTTGGGCGCTTGATTTGTGGTTGGGTAGACAGACACGTCCCCACCACGATTTGGAGATCGCGGTATTGCGTACGGATTTTTCGACTTTCCGGGCGCGACTGAGTCGCTTTGATTTCTTTGTCGCGGCGGATGGCAAGGTATCTATTTTGCCTTCACAGGCATATCCAGACCCGCAGCAACATCAGGTTTGGGTTCTCGACCAGCCGGCAAAGATTTGGCGCATGGATATTTTGCTGGAACCAGGAGATAACGACACATGGGTCTTTCGGCGAGATGAAACGATTCGTTGCCCGCGTTCGCAGATGACCGCCACTACGAGGGAGGGCGTGCCTTATTTGAAACCTGAAGGCGTTTTGCTCTACAAGGCCAAAGCAACGCGGCCAAAGGACGAAGACGATTTCAGAGCCAGCACCCCACTTATGGCAATTGCCGCGCGCGCTTGGCTGAAGAGCGCCCTGGTTCGTTCATATCCATCGCATCGCTGGATTGACCAGCTCGGATAGCTCACGCAATGCATTCTTGCTGCAGTGCGTATGGTCGAACCCGCTTTCCCACTGACGAATGCGCGCCACCCCGATTGTGAGGGGGTGGCGCAGACCGTTTCAGAACTTGATAATGATGTCGGAGGCGATGGCTAACTGCGAGTTCTTCGTGCCATTGTCGTAGGCCAGCCCGTTATAGTAATGGTCGTACCGAATTTCCGGGCGAATTTCTATCGAGGGTGTGAACCAGTGGGTCCAGCCAAGCGTGTTCTCACTATACCAGCCCGCGAACCCGGTTCGTTGGCCGGCCACATCGTCGAAGGCTTCGTTGCGCAAACCCACGTAGTCCCTGTCTGTGAGCTGATACATGACGTACAAAGTTGACGAGTATACTCCGGCCGTACATTCCGTCTCCAGTCCTGGGCAAATCGCAGGATTCGCGCCTGGGATTGTCGACACCGTCGGCACGTCCCTTTGGTATTCGTAATAATCCTCCGTTGCCGCCCACAGTCGGTCGGTAATTTTGTGGTACCAGACGAACTCGTATAAATTTACGTTGTTGAAGCCGAACTTCGCATCGTTCGAGTCATTGTCGCAAACATACACATTATCCCACGAACTGTCGGAATTGTATTGAAGACAGGCCACCGTCGACGGTTTCGCATCAGGTTCCCAGGGCGCAACGTCGTTGCCGGCGTTGAGGCCAACCTGCACCATCCAGTTTCTGGTCAGCCGCGTTGACCAGACGGCGCCAAACTGGGTGAACGGATCGTAGGTGTATTGCAGTGAATGCGTATCGAAGACGCTCTGATAGTCGAGATCGGCCTCGATATCGGGCAGCGTGGTATAACGGCCGAACCGGAGGTCGCTGCCCTGGCCGATCCAGGGAATGTAGAGATCGCCGTAGAAGTTCGCCGGGGTGTAGCCATATAGGTCATTATGCTTTGTCAGCGCGTCACTAAATATGCCCTCCATCGTGACTTCCCGGTAATCGGTGCCATACAGGTTGATGACGCGGAAGCCCCAGTCGATGTGGTCAAATTGCGTTGTGTCTGGAAGGCGCTCGACGTAAATCACCGCCTGGTTGAGCTCAGCTGTGTTCGGGTTGAAGTCATAGCCGGCTGGAGCGTTACCGTTCGCGCCGTGTGACGTGCTGAGGTTAGCTCCGGCGTCGACCCAGCCCCAGACCTCAATATGATTGTCCTTCAGGAAATCGCCGGCCGGCGTGCCGCTCAACGCCTTCATCAGATTGTCGCCTTCGGAATTCGGCGTCGAGCCGCCAAGCGACGGCGTGCCGTTAAACGGCCAGTCGGTATAGGGCCAGGGCGGCGAGCTCAGCGGCGCTGGCGGAAA
>JASHVN010000053.1 GCA_030044555.1 Xanthobacteraceae bacterium
GATTTCGAATGGGACGCCAGTATCTGGAACGATGATCTGCCCTACATGATCGAGGGATACGGGCGCCGGCTCCTTGAAATACCGTTCTCGTCCTACAGCGACGCGGCCTGGGCCATACAGATCACCAACCCGATGCCGCCGACGCCGTACGGCACCTGGCATTCAAACACGCCGGAATTCATGCTGCGCACGCTCAAGGCGCAATTCGACGCGCTCTACGAACGCGGCGCCGAGCGCGCCGTGTTGATGCCGCTCACGGTGCACGATTTCATCGTCGGCCGGCCGTCACGCTCGTCGGTGCTGGACCAGTTCATCGCTTACGCGAAGCAGCACGAAGGCGTCGTGTTCGCGACCCACGACGCGGTGCGGGAATGGTGGCTGCGCAATTACGAAAGCAACAGCTCCGTCGCCGGCCGAGAGGAACTGAAAGTATGAGACATGTCGCCAGCGCTCTCGTTCGCCGGCTGCTGATAGCCTTTGCGGCAGCGGCGATCACGGCAATGCCGCTCAAGGCGGAGAATTACCCATCGCGCTCTATTACGATTATCAGTCCGCATCCGGTCGGCGTCGCCACTGATATTCTGGCGCGCGCCTTGGGAGAGAAATTGTCGGCCGCCTTCGGGCAGTCGATCATTGTGGAAAACCGGCCCGGTGCCAACGGCGTTATTGCCGAGGGCGCCGTCGCCAAGGCCGCGCCGGATGGCTACACACTGCTCATTACCAGCGGCGCCCACATCGCCAACGCGTTTACAGTCAAGAAGCTGCCCTACGACGCGCTCAAGGATTTTGCGCCGGTCACCCAGTTGGCCGCGTCCTACGGGCTTGCGCTTATTACCAACCTGCCGGTCAATTCGGTCGCCGATCTCGTCGCGCTGGCGAAGAAACGGCCCGGGCAACTGACCTTCGCCACCAACGGCGTTGGCAATGTCACTCACGTCGCCGGTCTTCTGTTCGATGCGCGTGCCGGCGTGAACATGATCGCGGTGCCTTACAACACACCGAACCTGATCACCGACGTGATGACCGGGCAGGTCGACATGGCATTCTATTCGGTGGCGAGCGCCGCGCCGCTGGTCAAGGCCGGAAAAATCAAGGCGCTGGCGCTGACCGGATCGCGGCGGTCGCCGGCGCTGCCGGAAACGCCGACGCTGCAGGAGCTGGGCTACAAGGATTTCGACGTCACCGGTTATTTCGGCCTGTTGTTTCCCGCCGGCACGCCGCACGGCCGCATCGACCGCATCTATGGCGCGTCGAAGGCGGCACTGGCGTCGCCGCAGCTGCAGCGCGTGCTCGGCATTTCCGGTATGTATCCGGTCGGTTCGTCCCCCGAAGAGTTCGCCGCGTTCCTGCAGCGGGATTATCAGTACCAGGATCGGCTGATGGGTGAGCTCGGCCTGAAGGTGAAGTAGCTGGGCGAGCAACGGCGCGGGAGCCTCGCCGGCGCTGTTGGATTTTGCCTTACACAGTGTGGGCTTTGCCACGCTCGCACCGCCGCCACATCGTAGATTCTGGAACTTCGCGGCGCTGAACGCGTTAACATTTATTCATACAGACATGCCGTCCGACGTGAGCCGCCGGAATCGGGTGTTTTTTTATCGCCGCCGGCTTGCACCACAACGGGGAGAACCGGTCATGCGTCAGATCGTCAGCCAGATTTTGCATTTTCTGCAAACGGGAATCGCAGCGATCTTCCACTTTGTGGAATTGATCTGGGACTGGTCAGTCAGTCAGGTCGTCAAGCTTACTGAGGTGCCCTGGCAGCAATGGCCAATTCTGAAAGTGATTCTGCTGCTGATCGTGGCGGGCGCCGTCATCTGGGCGCTCTATCGCGTGTTTTGGGAGCTATGGATCGGTGCCGAGCGGGTGCTCAGTGCGTTCGCCGGCCTGCTTGTGATCTTCGTGCACACATTGCCGCGTGTGCTTCTCGCCGGGATGATCGCCCTTGCCGGCGTGTGGGTGATGAACCATCTCGACAACTCGATGATGCGCGTTCCAACCTCGCTCCTGGCTTGGCAACAACAGCCTGAGCAATCAAAGCAGCCGCAGCCGCAGCCGCAGCCGCAAACGCAAACGCAGCAAAAATAGTAATGTGGGGTGAAAATAGGCGCGCTAGCTAGTGCCGTGGCGGCGTTGTTCTCTAATGCGCGGCCCTCGGTCCGCCCGGCCAATGTTCGGGCAGCGGCTTGGCGAAGCGCTACGAGGAGCTCGGCGTCGCGCCATGCGGAGGGGGAGGCATCGGCGCGTCATGCCGGACCGCGCGCTGTGTCCATCGTTCCTGCAGACGCTGCATCACAACATAGAACGAGGGAACGAACACGACGACGAGACAGGTCGATGCGATCATGCCGCTGAAAACCGGAAGGCCGATCGAGCGGCGCGCCCCCGCGCCGGCACCGGTCGCAACCACAAGCGGCAAGACGCCGAGAATGAAGGCGAAAGAAGTCATCAGAATGGGCCGGAACCTGAGCCGGGCGCCCTCTACGGCGGCGGCGACGATCTCCATCCCCTCGGCTCGCCTCTGGCGCGCATATTCCACGACCAAAATCGCGTTCTTGCTGCCGAGTGCGATCAGGAGGATGAGGCCGATCTGCGTATAGAGATTATTGGAGGCGCCAAGAGCGGTCAGCGCTCCGACTGTCCCGAGGAGGGCGAGCGGCACACCGAGGATGACGGCAAGCGGGAGGATCCAGCTCTCGTACTGGCCCGCCAGCACAAAATAGACGAGCAGCAGCGCGAGGCCGAAGACGAAATACATCTGGGAGCCGACCGCCTTCTCCTGGTAGGACATTGCGGTCCATTCGTAGCCTATTCCCGTCGGCAGCGCCCGCTGGCCAATCTGGTCCATGATGTCGAGCGCCTCTCCCGAACTGAAGCCGGGGGCTGGGCTGCCGACGATGGTTGCCGACGGATAGAGATTGTAGAGGCTGATCAGCGAAGGGCCTTGGATATCCTTGATGTCGGCAACCGTGCCGATCGGTGTCATGGTTCCATTGCCGGCCTTGACCTTGAGGTTGCGGATGTCGTCGGCGCTCGCCCGGTAGCCGGGCAGCGCCTGCGTATAGACCTGGAAGACGTGTCCGAACGTGTTGAACTGGGCGGCGTAGTCTGATCCGACATACGACGACAGGGCCGCAAAGACGTTGGCGACCGTGATGCCGAGCGTCTCGGCCTTGATGCGGTCGACTGTGACGTGGAGCTGCGGGGCGCCGGCGCGGAAGGTCGTGCTCAGCCTCTGCAGCGCCGATTGCCCATTGCCATCACGGACGACGGTGTCCGCCAGGTTCTGCAACAATGCGTAATCGAAATCGCCATTCCGCATCTCGATCTGCATCGTGAAGCCACCGACGTTGCCGATACCCTGGATCGGGGGCGGGGGAAGCGCGAACGCGACGGCTTGGGTTATGCCATGCAGGGAACGATTCAGACTCTGGGCGATCGAGCGCAGATCCTGTCCCTTCTGTTTGAGGCGTACATCCCAGTCATTGAGGACCACGAAGGCGACTCCCGCATTGGCGAGGGTCGCAAAGTTGTCCAGTATGGAGATGCCGCTGACAGTGATCACATTCTCCACGCCGGGCGTTTTCTTGGCGATCGCCGCGATCTGCTGCATGACCGCATCGGTGCGCTCTTTCGAGGCGCCGTCGGGCAGTTGTGCGCTGACTATCAGATAGCCCTGGTCTTCGTCCGGCAGGAACGCGGTCGGCACGCGCGCCAAGCCCCAGATCGCAATGACGACAAGAACAAGCGCAAGGACCACCATGGCGGCACTGCGGCGCGTCATCGCAGCGACAAGTCGAACGTAGCCTCGTTCGGTGGTGCTAAAGGCGGCGTTGAAGGCGCGATAGAAGAGGTTGCGCCGCTCGAGCGGGACGGGCGCTCGCAGCCACAGCGCGCTTTGCGTGGGCTTCAAGGTCACGGCGTTGATCGCACTGATGAAGGCAGTGGCGGCGATGACCAGCGCGAATTGCCGGTAGAGCTGGCCGGTCAGCCCCGGAATGAAGGCAGCGGGAAGAAACACCGACATCAGCACCAGCGTGATGCCGATGACCGGACCGATGAGGTCATCCATCGCCCTGCCGGCCGCCTCGCGGCCAGGGATGCCCTGCTCGACATAGCGCGAGACGCCCTCGACGATGACGATCGCATCGTCGACGACGATGCCGATCGCCAGCACGATGGCAAACAGCGTCGCGAGATTGACGCTAAAACCAAATGCAGCCATCGCGGCGAACGCGCCGATGATCGTCACCGGAACAGTTGTCGCCGGGACAAGCATTGCCCGCCAATCCTGCAGGAAGACCAGAATGACAATCAGCACCAGAACCGCGGCCTCGATCAGGGTCTGATAGACTTCGCTGATTGCGGCTCTCACAAATTTCGTGGTGTCGTAGGGTGTCACGTAGCTGACACCCTGTGGGAAGCTCTTGGCGAGCTCGTCCATCTTCGCCTTCACCGCGTCGGCGACCGCAATGGCGTTAGCGTCCGGCAGCAGCGAGATGCCGATGCCGGCTGCCGGCCGGCCGTCGAGATTGAACGATTGGCTGTAGGTTTGGGCGCCGAGCTCGACGCGGCCGATGTCGCGGATTCTGGTGATTTGTCCGCCGTTTGTGCCAGTGGCCTTAACCACGATGTTCTCGAATTCGGCGACCTGGTCGAGGCGGCCTTTGATATCGAGCGTGTATTGGAAATCCTGACCTGTCGGCGCCGGCGGCGCACCGACCTGTCCGGCGGTAACTTGTTGGCTCTGTCCCTGGATTGCGTTGATCACGTCCTGAGGCGTCAGGCCCCGCGTTTGCAGCAGGTCCGGATTCATCCAGATCCGCATGGCGTATTGACCGGCGCCGAAGATCGTCACCGCGCCGACGCCCTTGAGGCGAGCCAGTTCGTTCTGCAGGTTGATGACGGCGTAGTTCGATAGAAAGAGGCTGTCGAAGCGGCTGTTGGGCGAAACCAGCGCGATAAATTCAAGAAACGAACTCGACTGCTTTTTTGTTGTCACCCCTTGGGCTTGCACAGCCGCGGGCAACGACGAAAGGGCGCTGGAAACCTGGTTCTGGACCAGGATCTGCGCTTTGTCGGGATCGGTGCCGATCGCGAAGGTGACGGTCAGGGTGTAGGTGCCGTCGCTTGCACTCGTCGACTGCATGTAGAGCATGTTCTCGACGCCGTTGACCTGCTGCTCGATCGGCAGGGCGACCGTGTCAACCAGCGTCTGGGCGCTCGCGCCCGGGTACCGCGTCGAGACCTGGATGGTCGGCGGGACCACATTGGGGTATTCGGCAGTCGGCAACTGAAGCAACGCGACCAGGCCGATCAGCACGAAAACCAAGGCCAGCACGTTGGCGAGGACCGGTCGATCTATGAAAAAACGCGAGATCATGCCGGTCTCTCTCGGCCTTTCAGTCTGATGAGCCGGCTTCGGCCGACTTCAGCTCGGATCGTTGCACCTCGACCTTGGTGCCGGGAAAGGCCTGCTGAATGCCTTCGATTACCACCCAATCGGTTGGATCGAGGCCGGACTCGATGATCACGAGCTGACCCTGCTGTTGTCCGGTTTTGACGATTTTGCGCCGAACGACATTGTCGGTGCCGACGACCAGCACGTAACGTCCCTCCTGGCTCGTCCCGATCGCGTCATTTCGCGTCAGCAGCGCCTTGTCCTGATGCCCGATCGGTCCGCGGACCCGCACGAAAAGGCCCGGCAGCAGCGCGTTATCCTTGTTGTCGAATATCGCGCGCACTGCCACCGTGCCGGTCGAAGGATCGACTTGCGGCGAGACGTAGTCGAGATGGCCTTTGTGCGGATAGCCCTCCTCGTCCTGCAGGCCGATGTCGACCGGAATGCTCGCGAGGGAGGTCAGGTCCGACCTATTGATCGGCCGTCCCGCCTTGGCGTTCTCCCTCCGGATCGTCAAAAATTGTGGTTCGCTCAGCGTGAAATTCACATAGATCGGGTCGGTCTGAACGATGGTTGCGAGCGTGGTCGGTCCCGACGCGCCGACGAGATTGCCGATATCGATTTGATGATTGGTGACAATGCCGTCAAAGGGCGCCGTGACGGTGGTAAAGCCAAGGTTGATTTTCGCTGTTTGGAGATTGGCCTGATCAATTCCAACGGTGGCCTTGTTCTGCTCAACGACGAAGGCCTGGTCTTGCGCTTGTTGAGCTGCAATTGATCTTTGCTGCTCCAATGTTTGGTAGCGGGTCAGATTGACCTGCGCCTGTGCCAGCACCGACTGGTCTTTCGCCAGTTGCGCCGTGGCCTGGTCGACCTGCGCCTGATAAGTGTCGCGTTCGATGCCGAAGAGCTTCGTTCCGGTCGTGACCGCAGCGCCATCCCTATAATTGATCGATTCCAGGTAGCCCTGGACGCGGGCGACGAGATTGGCCGTTCTATACGCCGCGGTGTTGCCGGTCAGGAAAACATAGAGTGTCACCGGCTTCTGCAGGGGCTGCGCGACAACGACTTTGGGAGGCGGCGGAGGGATATACGCGTTTCTGGAGCCGCAGCTTGCGAGAGCAAGGGCGGCGATCGCCGTCAGGAACGCCAAACCAGGACGTCGGCGCGTGCTGGACGAGAAAAGCAGCTGTGGCATGGGCATTGTCAGCGCAAAGAGCCGATGATTGCAATAATGCAGCCTGCCTAGGGTATGTTGCTCGCGATCTCAAAAGCAACCCAGTATCCGAACGCGATTCCGACCCACCGTTCGGCGGACAAGGCAACGCGCCCGGTTGTTCGGTGAGCCATGCTGCGCGCGACGATAACCGTATCGTGCGAATGCATGCGCATCAAGTCTGGCAAGCTAGCGCATGATCCGGAAAAGTGCGAAGCGATTTTCCGAAAAGATCATGCGCAAACAAAGAGCTAAAGGGCGATGACGATTCATCCTCAAATCATCGCGCTTTAGCCGGTCCGTGAAGCTGGATATCTGCTGCTGGTACAGCGCGTCATTTCGCTGCCCGGCAGCAATTCGGACATTCCGGTGGGAAGCGAACCTTGGGGTTCGCTCGCCGCGGCGGGACTACACTTGTTAGTGAAACAACTTGGGAAACTTCGCGCGCAGCTTGGCACGCAGATCGGCGCTGACATCCACCGTCGGCGGGAAGGTGTTTTTCAGCTTCATGTCGTAGGGGATGCAGGCGTCGATGAGGATGCGGTTGTTGAAATTGCCGGGCAGAAAAAGCGGATCGCGCTTCGACGCCCAGGCCTTCTGCACGAGGTCGATATCGACCTTGGGATCGAAGCGCGTGCACATCGCCCATAGCACCTGATCGAGATCGCCGGCGTCGATGTCATCGTCGACCACCACCGTCCACTTGCCCGCATAGGCGCCGCCCTGGCAGGCGCAGGCCACATGCAGCGCTTGCCGTGCGTGGCCGGGATAGCGCTGGCGGATCTGAATGGTGGTGAAGCGCGTCGCCGGGCCGGCCTCGTGATTCCACACGCCTAAGACTTCCGGAATGCCGCAGGCGTCGAGCGCGCGCCAGATTTGCGAAGCGCCGGCGATACCTTTGAGAAGCCCGGTCTCGTCGACGGGCTTGTGCTGCGGCGCGCAGGTGAGGATCGGATCGTTGCGGTGCAGGATGGTCTTTACATTCACGTAGGGCCGGTCCTGTGTGTCGTCGGAGTAATAGCCCATCCATTCGCCGAACGGGCCTTCCGGCCTGGTCTGCCCGGGCACTGTCTCGCCCTCGATGGCGATCTCGCAATCGGCCGGGATCGGGAAGCCGGTGAACGGGCCGCGCACCACGTCGATCGGCTCGCCGCGTAACCCGCCGGCGATGTCGTATTCGCTCACCTCCGGCAGCGGGCTCGACGACAGCATGAACAGGAGCGGGTCCTGGCCGCAGAGAATAACGACCTTCATCGGCTCGCCGCGGGCGAAATATTTGTCGCGGTGGATGCGGCCGTGCTTGCCTTCGGTGATCTGGCAGCCGACGGTCTTGCCGTCATAGACTTGGCTCCGATAGGCGCCTAGGTTGAACCAGCCGTCGTCGGGGTCCTTGGTGACGACCGCGCAGGCGGTGCCGATGAAGCGCGCCTTGTCCTGCTCGTGGTGGCGCGGCACCGGAAATTTTAGCACGTCGATGGCATCGCCCTCGATCACGTTCTCGAAGACCGGGCCGTCATTGACGAAGCGCGGCTTCAGCGGTTTCAGCTCGGCCATGCGCGCGTGGTAGCGCTGCACGATATCGACCTTGCGCTCGTAATCGAGCGGCAGCCCAAGCGTAAGCGCAATGCGCCTGATCGAGGAGAGCTGGCCGTACAGCGTGCGGTAGCCTTGCGGGTAGCCGGGCACACCGTCGAACAAAATCGCGGGCGCGGTGCCGTGGCTCTTTTCCGTCAGCATGTGGGTGACGGCGCCCATCTCGACGTCCCAATTGGCGCCGGACACGCGCTCAAGCTCGCCGAGTTTGTCCACCTGCTCGAGCCAGCCGCGCAAGCCGCGATAGCTTACGGTTTTGTTCAGGTCCGTCGCCGCATCGCTGCGCGCCATGTTCATCTCCCTCGCAGGTATTCCTGCGGTATGAAGGTGGCTCAAAAGTGTGTCAAGCATACGCCGATGCCGCTCTGCTGGTGCAGAGCGGCGCCGGACAGACTAGCCCGATAATTGTCAGTGAGCGGGGGCCGGTTGCCCGGCAGCGTAGCCGTGCTGCTGCACATCCGCGTTGATGAGGTTGAACACTTCCGGGGTTTCGTCCAAGAAGCCCCAGCTCCGCATCCAATCATAGGTGCGCTGCAGTTCTTCTTCCGGGATCGGCGCCGGATCGACCACGTAGATGCGGCCTTCGCGCAGGTCGTCGATGGTCAGCTTGGCGATCTCCGGATCCTTGGCCTTGTAGTAGTCGATGAAGTAGTGGAGGTAAGCGCGCTTGTTGGCGCTGATCCGGCGCACGGCTTCGCGCACCGCGCGGTTGAATGCGCTGTAGGTCTCGGCATCGACGCGGTCGGATGCGACCTCGGTGCCGTGGTGGAATGCCGAGATGATGAGGCGGCAGCCCTTTTTCTCAGCCAGCGAGATGTATGGCTCGGTCAGGGTCGTCGCCTCGATCTGGCCGCTCATCAACAAATTGAAGCGGTAAG
>JASHVN010000406.1 GCA_030044555.1 Xanthobacteraceae bacterium
GTCGTGCTGCACGAGCTGCGCTATTCCGGCGAGGAGGCAGCGCACAAGATCGCGCGCGTCGGCGCCGAGCTGCAGAAGCTCGCGGCGGACGCGCTCGTGGTCTCCGATCCGCACGCCGTATCGTGGCTGTTCAACATTCGCGGCAGCGATATTCCGCATACGCCGGTCGCGCTCGCCTTCGCCCTGGTGCCGAAAGAAGGCCGGCCCGCGCTTTATGTCGACGGGCGCAAGCTCTCCAACGATATCCGCAGCCGGCTCGAAGAGGCCGCTTCGGTGCGCGCGCCTGCTGATTTTGAGCGCGATCTTGCGGAGCTGGGTGCGAAAAAACGCTCCGTGCACCTCGATGCCGCGAGCTCGCCGGAGGCGATCGCGCGCCTGATCGCCGACAACGGCGGCAAGATCCTGCGCGGCAGCGATCCGGTCGCGCCCATGAAGGCGATCAAGAACGTGGCCGAGATCGCCGGCGCCCGCGCCGCGCAGACCCGCGACGGCGTTGCGGTCACGCGCTTTCTTGCCTGGTTCGACCGCGAGGCGCCAAGCGGAAAACTGACCGAGATCGACGCGGTCGAGGCGCTGGAAAGTTTCCGCCGCGACACCGGCCTCTTGAAGGACGTGTCGTTCCCGACGATCGCCGGCGCCGGCGCGGACGGCGCCATCGTGCACTACCGCGTCACCCGCAGGAGCAACCGCCGTATCGCGCCGGGCGAATTGTTTTTGCTCGATTCCGGCGGCCAGTACGAGGACGGCACCACCGACATCACCCGCACGGTCGCGGTCGGCGCGCCGACCGACGAAATCCGCAAAAATTTCACGCTCGTGCTCAAGGGCCATATCGCCATCGCCTGCGCGGTGTTTCCCGACGGCACCACCGGCGCGCAGCTCGATACGCTGGCGCGACAATTTCTCTGGCGCGCCGGTTTAGATTTCGACCACGGCACCGGTCACGGCGTCGGCTCTTATCTGTCGGTGCACGAGGGACCGGCGCGCATCTCGAAGCTCGGCACCGCGCCGCTCAAGCGCGGCATGATCCTGTCCAACGAGCCGGGCTATTACCGCACCGGCGCCTACGGCATCCGCATCGAAAATCTGATCCTGGTGAGCGAAGCGGCTCCGGTCGCCGGCGCAGAAAAGCCGCTCAACGCATTCGAGACGCTCACGCTCGCGCCGATCGACCGTCGGCTGATTGAGCCGGCGATGCTGAGCGCCGACGAGATTGCCTGGCTCGATGCCTACCACGCGCGCGTACGCGCCGTTCTTTCGCCGCTGGTCGATGCGCCGACGCGGCCATGGCTTGAAGCCGCCACCGCGCCGCTCGCGCCGGCACAACGCTGAGCGATTGCTCGCAACGTAAACGCGGCGGGCTCGTTCCCCAGAATGCGAAGTTTATTTGCTGCTGCATTGCTGCAGCGCGCTCGATCCTTCTTGGATTCCGAGCTGGAACTTTTATCTGATGCTGACGTTTTGTTCGCTGGGTTGGCAACGGAGCGAGGAATCTCATGCTCTCGACAGTTCTCATTATTATTCTGATTCTGCTGCTGATCGGCGCGCTGCCGGCGTGGCCCTACAGCACCGGTTGGGGCTATTATCCGGGCGGCGGACTCGGTCTGATCCTCATCATCGTCATCATACTCGCCGCAATGGGCCGCCTGTGAGCGGGCGGCGAGAAACGTTTCTCACGACAGGGCGTCGCGGCGCCGATGCGCGCCGCGGTGGCCGACATAGAAAGGTCTGCGAAGAGCTGAAACTCTCTTGAAAAACTCAGCGCGCGAGCTTCACCCACTCGTCCTCGGTCAACACTTTAACGCCGAGCTTCTGCGCCTCGGCGAGCTTGGAACCGGCGCCCGGACCGGCGACCACGTAGTCGGTCTTTTTTGAAACCGAGCCTGATACTTTGGCGCCGAGCCGTTCGGCCGAGGCTTTGGCCTCGTCGCGAGTCATCTTTTCCAAGCTGCCGGTGAACACCACGGTCTTGCCGGCGATCGGGGAATCCGTGCGCGGCTTCTCGGCGTCGAGAATGCGCACCTGGGCGGCGAGACGCTCGACGCGCCGGCGATTGTGCGCCTCGGCGAAATAATCGCGCAGGCTGTCGATCACCGTATCGCCGATCTGATCGAGTGCATCCATCTCCTCGGCGGCCTCGCCGTCGCCGTTGGCGAGCCGACGGCAGACGTCGTGAAAGGCGTCCCACGAACCGTAGCCGCGCGCCAGCGCCACCGCCGTAGTCTCACCGACGTGGCGGACGCCGAGCGCGTAAACGAACCGCTCCAGCGAAATTTCGCGCCGCGCTTCGATGGCGTTGAACAGATTGCGCACCGAGGTTTCGCCGAACCCCTCCACCTCTTCGAGGCGGATCTTTTTGCCACTGCCCTTGAGCGCGAGCTTCCCGTTGCGCTCGCGCAGCGTAAAGATTTCCGCAGGCTCCGTGATCCAGTCCTGCTCGTAGAAAAATGCGATCTGCTTTTCACCGAGGCCATCGATATCGAAGGCGCGGCGCGACACGAAGTGCTCAAGGTGCCCGAGCACCTGATACGGGCAAGCAAATTCGCCCGTGCAGTGCGCACGCGCCCCTTCCTC
>JASHVN010000407.1 GCA_030044555.1 Xanthobacteraceae bacterium
GAATCTGGCCTTCCGACAGGCGGCGCAAGCCGCTCATGACGCGTTGCAATCGGCCGGATGTCACGCGGACGACAGCTCGAACTGAGGCAGGGCGGCCGGCCGGCGTCAGGAGCCGGACCGCCGTCGCCGCGCTACCTTGCACCTCAATGCACCAATGCTTGGCGCATGAGATCAGGAGATCGGACCGGTATCACCGCGCGCAGGCTGTGCCCACAGGTCGACACCGAAGCCTGAGCGAATATCGCATATCGAGCATCCACCGCATTGATTCAACCTGCCGCGCCGGACGCGAGCAAAACAAAAATTGCATTCCCCAGATCGAACCAATCAGGCTCCAGGCAGTCCCAGTGAGTGAGTGTCGGTATTTCAAGTGTTCAAACCGTTTCACCGCGTCCGGCGATGTCGGGCGCAAAAAGCTTCTTCATGGAATTTTGCCTCGGAGGGACTTATGAATCCTACGAAATCATGGTCATGGATCGGAATGCTCGCGGCGCTCGTGTTGTTGTGTTCGCTGGGCGAGGCCTTCGCCTACGGGGTAACCGTGCGGCGAAACATCGAGTATGCCGCACACGACGGGACAAAGCTTTACGGTGACCTGTATCATCCGGTGGCGCGCGAGCGCCGCCCCTTGCCGGTCGTGCCGGTCGTGATCGCGGTTCACGGCGGCGGCTGGAAAAGCGGCACCAAAGATTCTTACGAGCATTGGGGCCGCTACCTCGCCGAGGCGGGTTTGGCCGTCTTCGCGATCGATTATCGGCTGAAGACGCCGGAGCATAAGACCTACCCTGCGGCCGTTTACGATGTGCGCGCCGCCGTCCAATTCGTCCGCGCCCACGCCTCATCGCTCGCTGTTGAGCCCGACGGCATCGTGTTGATGGGGGACGGCGCCGGCGCACACCTCACCGCACTCGTTGCGCTGGCTGACGCGGAGCCGCAATTCTCCAGCCAATACAAGAATGATCCCGATGCCGGTACGGCCGCCGACGTGAAGGCGGATGTAGGCTTTTACGGAATGTACGACCTCGCTGCACAATGGCAACACGACCAGGTGGTTCGGCCGCTCAATCAGGTCACCGAGAAATTTTTAGGAAGCCAGCCGATGGCGGATCGACATCTCTATTTCGAAGCCTCGCCCTTGAGTTATACCACCACCGGCAAGAATAAGCCGGCCTTTCTGATCATCTACGGAACGTCGGACGAAGTTGTGGATGCGACGCAGCAATCGCAGCCGTTCGAAGCTGCGCTTCGCCAGGCACAATTCTTTGCCCGCAAGATCGAAATTCCGAGCGTCGGTCACTATTGGGTTGCGGACCCGTTTAGCGATCCAGCCAGTCCCAACGCTTACATTGCCCCGCGCTTACTCAGATTCCTTGAGAAAATTCTGCAAAGCAACAACTCGCCGCCCAGTTGATGTAGCAAAGGTGGAATCACCGCGCTGAGCCGGCGAACGATCGCCGTGCTCACGATCCATTCTTCAACACGGTGAGCCCGCCGATTGCGCCGGCCATTACGTTGGTGGAAGTCTCCCGCCGGAGGGGCTGCTGATTGAGATAGAGGCCGTGACGGCTGCGTCGTTTCGGCGGGCAAAATTGGTCCGTATCCGACAATTTTGCCGCTCTGTGGCGTCTACGCAACACTTGCTCGCCGTTCCGTCGCGCTTCTGCACGCCTCGAGCGGCCAGCCCATGTCGCATCCAGCCCATGTCGCATTCGGGTCATCTTTGATCGATCGACGCTCTCGACGCGATGTCTCTCGCTCCCCCGCTATCACGGTAACGATGAAGGTGCCAATAAGCGGCCCCGGGCAGAAACCGCCGTCGGTGCGTCAATACGTCCGCGGTCCAGGCGCAGTGGAATGCTATTCCGTAATAACTCCGCAGCAAGCCGGGTTCCTGGGACACCGGTAGGTCGAAGATCCAAAGACTTTGATTGGTGTTCCACATGGCGATTTTGCCAGGTTTCGGTTCGCGACGCCGAGTGGCCTTACTCGGCGGCCTCATCGTTCTAGGCTTCGCGGTGCTCGGAGTAAGGCAGCTCAGCGGCCGCACACCTCCAGCAAAAGAGGGCGCAGCAGAGGCTGCTGTGCCGGTCACCGCCGGTGCTGCCCGCCGCCGTGACTTTCCCAAAATCGTCAATGCACTCGGCACCGTGCGTTCGATCGACAGCGTCGCCGTACAGCCGCGCGTCACGGGTGCGATCGTCAAGGTCGAGTTTTCGCCGGGGCAGGCCGTCAGGAAGGACCAGGAGCTATTCCTGATCGATCCACGTCCTTACCAAGCTGCGCTCGATCAGGCGAAAGCGCAACTGGCGCACGATGAAGCGGCGCTCCAGGAGGCCCAGGTCGATCTGACACGCTACCAAACCCTTGAAAAGCAGAAATCGATCGCAGGACAGCAGGCGCAGGATCAGGCCTACGTGGTGCAGCAGGACGAAGGCACCGTCGAGCTCGATCATGCCAATGTCGAGACGGCACAGCTCAATCTTGACTATTGCCACATCGCCGCGCCGATCGCGGGCCGCGCCGGCGCGCTGCTGGTCGATCTCGGCAACCTGGTCGGTCCGCAAACCGGCCAGTCGGCGAGCGCGTCGAGTGGGTCAGGTAGTTCCGGTAGCGGTCAAACATCCGGTGGCAACACCTTGGTGTCAATCACGCAATTGCAGCCGATCTACGTCAACTTCAGCGTCGCGCAGACTTTGCTCCAGCAAATCCTGCGCAATCAATCCGCCGGCGCGCTCGAAGCCGATGCCTATTCGCAAACCGGAAAGCTTCTGGAAAAGGGCCAAGTCTCCCTGATCGACAACCAGGTGAATACGACGACCGGCACCGTGATGCTGCAGGCGACATTCGCCAACGCCGACAATGCGCTCTGGCCTGGCGAATTCGTCAGGGTCAAACTGATCATTGCGATCATGCATGACGTGGTTACGGTGCCGGCAGCCGCTGTCATGGCGGGCGCGAACGGATCGTACGTTTACGTCATCGGATCGCAGGGCAAAGTAGATCGCGCCGCCGTCGAAGTTGCGGCGCGCCACGGCGGCGTTGCGGTGATCTCGAAGGGCCTTTCCGGCGGCGAGAAGATTGTCACCGATGGCCAGTATCGGCTCGTCAACGGCGTGCGGGTCTCCATTGAACCAACCCAACCAGGGGCAGTGTCGACGCAAAACCAGATCAGTGAGCAATGAACGTTTCCGAAGTGTTCATTCGCCGGCCGATTGCCACCACCCTGCTGATGGCCGGCATCACGTTGTTTGGGCTTGTCGCGTACGAAATGCTGCCGGTTGCCGCGCTTCCCACCGTCGATTTCCCGACCATCGTCGTCACCGCGCAATTGCCAGGGGCAAGCCCCGACACCATGGCTTCGACCGTGGCGACACCGCTGGAGGACCAGTTCACGGCAATCCCCGGCCTGACGCAGATGAGTTCGACCAGCGGGCTTGGCCAATCCACCATCACGCTGCAATTCGATCTGAACCGCAATATCGACGGTGCTGCAAGCGACGTACAAACCGCGATCAACGCGGCAAGCGGACTGTTGCCAAAGAATCTGCCGAACCCACCCACATATCGCAAAACCAACCCGGCGGAGCGATCAATCCTCATTTACGCCGTGCATTCGGACGCAATGCCGACGTATCAGATCGATACCTACGCCAACACGATCCTGGCGCAGTCGCTGTCGACCGTGTCAGGCGTCGGGCAAGTCGACATCGCCGGGCAGCAGCTGCCCGCAATCCACGTCCAGGTCGACCCGCTGGCGCTCGCTTCGCGCGGCCTCAGCCTGGCGCAGGTGGAGAGCGCGCTTGCGAGCGCCACGCTCGATGCGCCGAAGGGCAACGTTGAAGGCCCGCATCAGCAGTTTCCGTTCGACACCAACGACCAGCTGCTGAGCCCGAGCCAGTTCGACAACATCATCCTGGCCTACCAAAATGGCGCACCCGTCACCGTCAAAGACATCGGCAACGCCGTCAACTCCTCGGTCAATCCGCGCACCGGAGCATGGTTCGACGGCAAGCGGGCCGAGCTGCTGCTGATCAAGCGCGAAGTCGGCGCCAACACCGTCCGGGTCGTGGATCAGATCAAGGCAATGCTGCCGACTTTGCTCGCCTCGATTCCTCGCGCGGTTCATGTCGACCTTGTCAGCGACCGCTCGCAGAACATCCGCGCATCCGTATGGGACGTGGAAATGACCTTGCTCATCACGGTCGTGCTCGTGGTGCTGATTATCTTCGCGTTCCTGCGCACCCCATGGGCAACGGCGATCCCGAGCGTGACCGTACCGCTGTCGCTCATCGCCACTTTCGGCGCCATGTACCTGTTCGGCTACAGCATCGACAATTTGTCGCTGATGGGACTGACCATTGCGGTCGGCTTCGTGGTCGACGACGCCATCGTGATGATCGAGAACATCGTGCGCCACATCGAAGCCGGCAGTTCGGGCTTCGATGCCGCCTTGGCCGGCGCCGGACAGATCGGCTTTACCATCATCTCGATCACAGTCTCGCTGATAGCCGTGTTCATCCCGCTCTTGTTCATGTCCGGCATCGTCGGCCGCCTGTTCCACGAGTTTGCCATGACGGTGAGCATCGCCGTCGTTGCCTCGGCCTTCATCGCGCTCACTCTCACGCCGACGATGTGCTCGCTATTTTTGGCGCGAGAGCATGAGCGCCCGCCGGGGCGCCTGAGCCGCCGGTTCGAGGCCATGTTCGAACGGATGCGAGCCGGCTACGACCTCGGCCTAAACTGGGTGTTCAACCACCAGCCGCTTATGCTGGCTGGCACGATCGCATTGATCGGGCTCACCGGCTATCTTTATGTCGTGATCCCCAAGGGGTTCTTTCCCGAGCAGGACACCGGATTTCTGTTCGGCGAAGTCGAGGCCAGACAGGACATTTCCTTTGCGGGAATTACGCGGATCAACGAGGAGTTCTCAAAATCCTCGTTGCCGATCCGGCAACAGCCGCCGTGGTCAGCTTCGCCGGCGCCACCGGCGGAAATTCCAGCGAAAACACCGACCGCATGTTCATTCAGCTCAAGCCGGTCGGCGAGCGGCCGCCGATCGAGCAGGTCATGGCGCGGCTGCGGCC
>JASHVN010000408.1 GCA_030044555.1 Xanthobacteraceae bacterium
GGCGCGCGCGCGCGCGGCACCTGGGACGGCACCAAGGACATTCTCGCCAAAGGCCGCGACGGCCTCGTCAATGAGTGCAAGGCTTCGGGGCAGCGCGGCCGTGGCGGTGCCGGCTTTCCGACCGGCTTGAAATGGTCGTTCATGCCCAAGGAGGCGCAGCCGGGACGTCCGCATTATCTCGTCGTCAACGCCGACGAATCGGAGCCGGGCACCTGCAAAGACCGCGAAATCATGCGCCACGATCCGCATCTGTTGATCGAAGGCTGCCTGATCGCCGGCTGCGCCATGGCGGCGAACCATTGCTACATTTACATCCGCGGCGAATTCATCCGCGAGCGTGAGCGTCTGCAAGCGGCGATCGATGAGGCCTACGAGGCCAAGCTCATCGGTAAGAATAACGTTCATGGCTGGGATTTCGATCTCGTTCTGCACCATGGCGCTGGCGCTTACATTTGCGGCGAGGAGACGGCGCTCCTTGAGAGCCTCGAAGGCAAGAAGGGGCAGCCGCGGCTGAAACCGCCGTTCCCGGCAAATATGGGCCTCTACGGCTGCCCGACCACGGTGAACAACGTCGAGACCATCGCGCAGGTGCCCGACATCATGCGCCGCGGCGCCGCCTGGTTCGCCGGCATCGGCAGAAAGAACAACACCGGCACCAAGCTCTACTGCATTTCCGGCCACGTCGAGCGGCCGTGCAACGTCGAAGAAGAAATGGGCATCCCGCTGCGCGAACTGATCGAGCGGCATGCCGGCGGCGTGCGCGGCGGCTGGGACAATCTCATGGCCGTCATCCCCGGCGGATCGTCGATGCCGATGATTCCCGCTGGCGCCGATCAGGCCGATACGCTGCTGATGGATTTCGACGGTTGCGTCGCCAAGAAATCGGCGCTCGGTACGGCAGCGGTCATTGTCATGGACAAGTCGACCGACATCGTGCGGGCGATGGCGCGCATTTCCTATTTCTACCGGCACGAAAGCTGCGGCCAATGCACGCCGTGCCGCGAGGGCATGGGCTGGATGTGGCGCCTGCTCGACCGTATGGCTGAGGGCCGCGCGCAAAAGCGCGAGATCGACATGCTCTTTGAGGTCAGCAAGCAGATCGAAGGCCACACCATCTGCGCCTTCGGCGACGGCGCCGCCTGGCCCGTGCAAGGCTTGCTCCGCCACTTCCGGCCGGAGATCGAGCGGCGCATCGATCAGTATACGGCCAAGGCGCATCCCGAGCCGGTCCCGGTGGCGGCGGAGTAGCGACCATGACCGCAGTTCAACATCTCGCCCAGCTCAATATCGGCCGCTTCCGCTACTCGACCGACGATCCGCGCATGGCCGATTTCATGAATGCGCTCGATCTGGTCAATGGCCTCGCCGAGCGCAGCAAGGGCTTTGTCTGGCGGCTCAAGGACGAGAGCGGCAACGCGACCAATTTCCGCCCGTTTCCCGATCCGCAGATGGCAGTCAATTTGTCGGTCTGGGAAAACGCCGAAGCGCTCGAACGTTATGTCTATCAGACCGTGCACAAACGCTTCTACGGTCGGCGCGAGGAATGGTTCGAGAAACTCGATCGGCCGCATTTCGTCATGTGGTGGATTGCGGCCGGGCACATCCCGACGCTCGCCGAAGCCAAAGAGCGGCTCGACCATCTCGCCGCGCACGGACCTTCCGAATACGCATTCGGCTGGGAGAGCATTGCGGCGGCACAATTGTGGAAGACAGCGCGCTGCGCCGCGCCCGACGGACAGGCCGCATGACCAAGCTCATCGTCGACGACAAAGAGATCGACGTTCCGCCGGAATACACGCTGCTGCAGGCGTGCGAAGCGGCCGGTGCGGAGATTCCGCGCTTCTGTTTCCACGAGCGGCTGTCGATCGCCGGCAATTGTCGCATGTGCCTGGTCGAACTGGTCGGCTCGCCGAAGCCGGTGGCGAGCTGCGCCTGGGGCGTGCGCGACTGTCGGCCGGGACCGAAGGGCGAGCCGCCGCAGGTGAAGACCCGCTCGCCCATGGTGCGCAAGGCGCGCGAAGGCGTGATGGAATTTCTGCTGATCAATCATCCGCTCGACTGCCCGATCTGCGACCAGGGCGGCGAGTGCGATCTGCAGGACCAGTCGATGGCCTACGGCATCGACGCCAGCCGCTTCCGCGAAAACAAACGTGCGGTCGAGGACAAATATCTCGGCGCGCTCGTCAAAACTTCGATGAACCGCTGCATCCAGTGCACGCGCTGCGTTCGCTTCTCCGCCGAGGTCGCCGGCGTGCCGGAGCTGGGCGCCACCGGGCGTGGCGAGGACATGGAGATCACGACCTATCTGGAACAGGCGATGACCTCCGAATTGCAGGCCAACGTGGTCGACATCTGCCCGGTCGGCGCGCTCACCTCAAAGCCTTACGCCTTCGCGGCGCGGCCCTGGGAGCTGAGCAAGACCGAATCGATCGACGTGATGGACGCGCTCGGCTCCGCCATCCGCATCGATACCCGCGGCCGTGAAGTCATGCGCATCCTGCCGCGCGCCAACGACGACATCAACGAGGAATGGATTTCCGACAAGACCCGCCATGTCGTCGACGGCCTGCGTACGCAGCGGCTCGATCAGCC
>JASHVN010000409.1 GCA_030044555.1 Xanthobacteraceae bacterium
GAGGCCAAGGCGATGCTGGAGCCGCAAGGCTATACGCTCGACTGGCTCGCCTTCGCCGACGCTTGGCGGGGCGAATATCAGGGCGCCATGGACGAGGTGCGCTCCGGCCGCATCCCGTTCTGCAAGCTCGACGTGCTGCACCGGCGCAATCTCGAACTCATCCTGCCGCGCTTTGGCGTGGAAAACTTAAGCGAAGCCGATCGCCAAACCCTCAACCTCGCCTGGCATCGGCTCGATGCCTGGCCGGACGTGCCGCCCGGGCTGGCGCGGCTCAAAAGCCGCTACCTGCTGGCGCCGGTGTCCAACGGCAACATTTCGCTCATGGTCGATCTGGCGCGGCGCAACGATTTTCCCTGGGACGCCATTCTGGGTGCGGAGATCGCCGGCGACTACAAGCCGAAGCCGCGCGTCTATCTGGCTGCCGCCGAAGCCTTCGACCTGCCGCCGGGCGCGTGCATGATGGTCGCCGCGCACACGAACGATCTTATAGCCGCTGCCAAGCTGGGCTTGCGCACCGGGCATGTCGCGCGACCCAACGAGCGCGGCCCGGGACGCGGCGAGACCGCGCCGAAAGAGCCGGTCGACGTCGCCGCCAGAAGTCTCGAGGACTTGGCGGAAAAGCTGGGTGTCTAAACCAGATTGACCGGGTGATCGTCTGCCCGCTTCGCAACACCACGCTCAAGCCGGAAGCGCCGGATAATCAGTGTAGCCCGCTGCGCCGCCGCCGTAGAATGTCTTGCGCTCGGCTGCATTGAACGGGCCGCCGCGCCGCAAGCGTTCGGGCAAATCCGGATTGGCGAGATAAAGCGTCGCGAACGAGACAAGATCGGCGGCGCCGTCGCGCAGCACCGCATTGGCACGCGCGAGGTCGTAGCCCTTGTTGGCCATCAGCGGGCCACGCCAGAGTCGGCGGAAAAAACCGAGGTTCGGCACTTCGCCGGCCGGGACCGGATCGGTTTCGCCCGGCTCGACGATGTGGAGGTAGCCCAGATTCAACCGATTGAGTTCGCCGATAGCCGTGGCGAACGTGGCGGCCGGATTGCTATCGCCCATGTCGTTGAACGGATTGGTCGGCGACAGCCGCACGCCGACGCGTGCCGCGTCCCATTCGCCTAGCAGCGCCTGCGTGACCTCAATGAGAAAACGCGCGCGGTTGACGGCACTGCCGCCATAGCGGTCGGTGCGCTGGTTGCTTTTGTCGCGCAGGAATTGATCGATGAGGTAGCCGTTGGCGCCGTGCAGTTCGACGCCGTCGAAGCCGGCTTGCCGCGCGTGCGCGGCGCCGCGCCGGTAATCGCCGACGATGCCGGCGATTTCCTCGATCGTGAGCGCGTGCGGGGTCACGTACGGTTTCATTCCGTTCAGCGTCCAGGCCTGACCGGCAGGCGCGATCGCCGACGGCGCAACCGGCAGCGTGCCGCCGGGCTGCAGCGAGGGATGCGAGATGCGCCCGACATGCCAGAGTTGCAGGAAAATCCGTCCGCCAGCCGCGTGCACCGCATCGGTGACGAGCCTCCAGCCGGCGACCTGTTCGGCGCTGTGGACGCCGGGCGTGCCCGGATAGCCAAGCCCTTGCGGCGAGATTTGCGTGGCTTCGCTGATGATCAGGCCGGCGCCGGCGCGCTGCGCATAATAGGTCGCATTCAGCGCGGTCGGCGCGTTGCCGGATCCGGCGCGATTGCGCGTCATCGGCGCCATCACGATGCGATTGGGCAAATCGATCCCGCCAAGGCGGAACGGCGTGAAAATGTCGATTGTTTCCGTCATGGAATCCTGGTCGCAATGGAATCGGGATTTATTCGCGGCTGCGCCATAGGCCGGCCTTGGCGCGGCGTCAAATCCGCCGCACGCGTCTTGTCGGAGGACAAAGCCGCCAGGGACAAGGCGCCGGCCGTGATTTAAACTCGCCCGCCTGGGATGGAAGCCGGAGGCGAGGGTGGCGAGCGCAAGAGCGGTGGTCGAGCGGTTCTACAACGAGGTGTGGAACCAGGCGGACGAGCGCGCGGCGCGCGAGATCCTCCATCGCAACTTTATCTTCCGCGGATCGCTCGGGCCGGAGCTGCGCGGCCCCGACGGCTTCATCGAATACCTGCGCTCGGTCCATGCAGCGCTTGCAGGCTTTACCTGCACGATCGAGGAACTGGTCGAGATGGGAGAGCGCGTGGCCGCCAAAATGCTGTTTCGCGGCACGCATCGCGCGCCATTCTTCGGCATCGAAGCAACCGGCCGCGAAATCGTCTGGAACGGCGCGGCGTTCTTCAAGATCGAGGACGAGTTGATTGCCGCGCTTTGGGTCTTGGGTGACATCGACGCCGTCAAGCGGCAGCTCACGTCGGACGCTTCGCATCCGCGTTTTTCGCTAGCGTAACCCGATTGCGCTTTGCGCAAACCGCGTTACGCTTCGACGCGGACACAGAAGAAGCCGCAGAGAAGAATGAGGAGGAGGGTTTGGCTCAAGGCTTAGCGCAAGGCTCGGCGCAACGCATCGGTCTGATCATTCCGTCCTCGAACCGCATGGTCGAAGGCGAGATGGTGCGGCACCTGCCGCCCGGCTTTGTCGCGCACGTCGCGCGCTTGCGCATGACCGGCGCCCATCGCGTCACCATCGACGACCTCATTCCGCGTGTCGAGGCTGCTGCGGCGACGCTGACCGACGCGCGCTGCGATGTCGTCGCCTTCCACTGCACCGCCAATTCCACGGCGGAAGGGCTCGACGGCGAAGCAAAGCTCCTCGCCGCGCTCAAGCATGCAGGCGCGCCGCAAGCGACCACGACGGCGACCGCGATCCGCTCTGCGCTGGATACGCTCCACGCCCGCCGCATAGTTCTGCTCACGCCCTATAGCGCGCATGTGACCGAGGAGGAGGCCATCTTCCTCACCAAAGCCGGCTACGAGGTCATTGGCGCCCGCGGTTTTGCGCTCAAGGGCAGCGACGCGTATTGCGCGACGCCGGCCCAGTTCTGGCGCGACCGCACCATCGAGGCGGCGCAAGCAGCGGCCGACGCTTACCTGGTCAGCTGCGCCAACATTTCGGTGTTCCCGGTCATCGCCGAGATCGAGCAAAAGCTCGACCGTCCGGTGGTGACCAGCAATCAAGCCGT
>JASHVN010000410.1 GCA_030044555.1 Xanthobacteraceae bacterium
CCCGGCACGGTCTCGCGGCCGTCGGTCTCCGGCTGGATGCGCAACGCCTTGGTCAGGAGGCCGTTGGCGTAATAATTGCCCGTCGTGTAGGTGAGCTCGACGATTTCCTCCGGCGTGAAATATTTCTGCAGCGCCGCGAAGGTGGGATCGTCGACGTCGCCGCCATGGGTCATCTGCTCGACATAACCGAGCACGGCGCGCTGCCGGTCGTCGAACAATGTCGAAGTCTGCCAGTGCGGCAGCGCCGCGAGCTGCGCATCGCTATAGCCGCACATCTTGAACAGCGGGATATGCTGGTTGATCTCGTATTGCGCTCCGACGATTTCGGCCGTGCGCATGATGGTGAGCTCAATGAGCTTGCGCGGCGTCTTGGCGTCGAAGCGGATGGTGAAGGCCATGGCCGAGGCGGCGAGCGCGAATTTCGGCGCGTGGCCGGTGGTGATCTGCAGATTGATGATGGCGCCGCCCTGGGCGCGCCGCTTGGCGAACATCTGCTGCAGGATCGGATCGAGCGGCTGCGGCAGCGGCGGCAGCCGCGATACTTTTCGCTGCTCGGGCGGAACCTGCTGGTCCTGCGCCAGCGATGGGCCGATCAGACAAAGGCCCAGCAGGGCCGCGCCGATTGTGAGGACTTTTCGCATGTGTTTGCTCCATTTCATGTTCCGTCATTCTGAGGTGCTCGCCCGTAGGGGCGAGCCTCGAAGGATGCGGCCGAGGTAGCGACGCAGCACGGGCCGTCGCCCTTCGAGGCTCGCTTCGCTCGCACCTCAGGGTGACGGAAGATTGAACTTTCATTGTCCCCGGATGCCGGCGGCCTGGATGATCGGCCACCACTTGTCGATCTCCGCCTTGTTGAAGGCAGCCAGTCCCTCCGGCGTCTGCTGCGCCCGCGAGGCGACATCGAGGCCGAGCGCGGTGAAGCGCGCCCGCACTTTCGCGTCGGCCAATGCCGCCACCATGGCGGCGTTGAGCTTGGCAATGATTTCGGGCGGCGTGCCCTTGGGCGCGAACAGGCCGAACCAGCCGGCGATGTAAAGCCCGGGCACGCCGGATTCGTCGGCGGACGGAATGTCCGGCATCGACGGTGAGCGCTTGGGCGACAGCTCAGCCAGAGCCTTGATGGTGCCGGCATGCACCTGCGGCAGCGCCACGGCGCCCTGCACCAAGAGAAGATCGACCTGCCCGGAGATCAGATCGGTCATCGCCGGGCCGGCGCCCCGATAGGGGACGAACAGCACCTTGGTGCCGGTGAGCTTCTGCAGCAGAATGCCGCCGACCTCCGCCGAAGCGTTCTGGTTGACGAACTTGGCGTCGTCCGGATGCGCCTTCATCCACGCCACCAGCGATTTCAGATTGTCGGCGGGCAGCGTTTTCCTGGCGACCAGCAGCATCGGATTGAGGGAGACGAGGCCGATCGGCGCAAAATCCTGCCGCAGATCAAAGCTTGGATTGTAGATGATGGTGCCGACGTGCGTGTCCCACTGACCAATGTCGATCGTGTAGCCGTCGGGCGCCGCGCGGGCGAGGCGGCCGACCGCGATGCTGCCCCCTGCCCCGCCGATATCCTCGACGATGACTGACTGGCCGAGCGTTTCGCCCATGTGCTGCGCCAGAATGCGGCCGGCCACGTCGGTCGAGCCGCCTGGCGGAAACGGCACGATCAGCGTGATGGTGCGCGATGGAAAGTTCTGCGCGGAGGCGGGCGCGGCGCTGACCGCCGCTGTGACGAACGCCAGCACGATGGCTGCGATGCAAGTCCGCATGGTCCCTCCCCTGAATGATGGTCCGGCCTCTCTTCGCCGTTTGCCGCATCCTACCGGCTTGCCGTCGCTGCGCGATAGCCTCCGCCACGCATCACGCGCACGGGCGGGGCATGGAAATTTCATCGCGCACCCGGCGCACGCTTCGGCGCAAACCGGCCGAAATATTCGGTGGCGGCCTCCGCTGCGCTTTCTCCGTAAAAGTCGAGCGGCATGCATTGGCGGGCCGCGCGTTCGGGTGCGCCGATATTTGGCGGAATCGTCTCGAGCATCTTCTGCCGCGCCTGCCACTGGGTGTGATGCGGCACGACGGCGAGTGCATGCTTGAGACATTCGTGCGCGTCGCCGCGGCAGCCGCGCTCCCGGTGGCAACGGCTATGCGTGCATCGGCGCCAGAGTTCGAACGCATCGCAATAAAGCTGCTGCTGCCGCGCGCGCTCAGCCTTGAACCGCGCCGCGTATTCGTCGCGCGTCAATTTCGGTTTGCGTGGTGGTGGGGGCATCGATCCGTCACCCTGAGGTGCGAGCGCAGCGAGCCTCGAAGGGCGACGGCCCGGGCGCCTCGGCCGGACCCTTCGAGGGCCACTACGCGGCCACCTCAGGATGACGGCAATGTTCACTCCTTCCCGCGGCGCGATTTTTTGCTTCGCGCCGAAGTCGTGAGCCAACGATGTCAAACAGCAATCGCCGCGATCCCGATCTTCGTCAGATCAATCCGGCACTGGAGAACCGGGCTCATCACGATCAGGCACCGCGCACTTAAACC
>JASHVN010000411.1 GCA_030044555.1 Xanthobacteraceae bacterium
GTCATAGTGTACACCCAGAACGGCCTTGGCTATGCTGGCCGCCCCGGCGGACCGGTTCCAACGATCACGGTGTCGCTGCGGGGCCTGCAATTCCATTTCTTTTTTCTGTCTCCGCTTTTGGGAGTCCATATTGCGATGCCGGCAGTGACCGCGACCATGACCGCCGAAGACCTCTGCTCCGCCGGAGGAAACGGCGCCTGCGGGTCGTGAGTGGGCGGACGCGTTGCGATGCCGATTTTCCTCGTGAAGACAAGTCCGGCGTCCGCGCGCCAAGCTGCCGTTGAGGCCCGGCTCAAAGCCGCCATCCCGGATCTGGCTGAAGCGTCTTCGCTCGACGCAGTCGTCAAGTCCGAGGCGAGGGGCAATAGAAACGATTCCGCGATTGCCATCGTGGTCTTGCCCGAGGGCGACCGCGACAACTTCAATCGCTTCGTCGATTTCGCCGCCCGCTACGGCAAAGACATATTTCTCATTCTGATCGGTGACGAAATCTCGGCGAGCGATTACAAGCGGTTGGTCCGCCATGGCGGCGCCGATTGGGCGTCCGCACAGGCCGATCCGGCTGAAGTGATCGAGATCATCGCCCGGCGGCGGCGCGAAAGCGACGCACGCTCGGCTGTTCTGCCGGCGGGCGGCCGCCCGGTCACGATCTCGTTTGTTCCAAGCGCCGGTGGCGTGGGCAATACCACGCTGGTGGTGGAGACCGCAGCGCTCCTGAAGTCCGACAAGACGACGCGGCAGCGCAAGATCTGCATCGTCGACCTTGATTTTCAAACCAGCCACGTTTGCGATTACCTCGACAGCGAGCCGCGCCTGCAGATCGCGGAACTATCGAGCGCGCCGGAGCGCCTGGACGAGCATTTATTCGAATCTTTCAGGACGCGTCACGACAGCGGCATCGATATTTTCGCTGCGCCGCGATCGAAGTTCTCCTGGGACTCGCTCGATATCAACGCGCTCGATGCGCTGTTCAGCATGGTCGCAAGGCACTACGACCTTGTCCTGGTCGATTATCCGCCGGCGTGGTTTCCATGGACCGCGCAGGTGATTGCTGCTTCCGATGCCGGCATCATCACGGCCATCAACACGATCCCATGCCTGCGGCAGGTGACCGAGACGTTGGCTCAGGTGCGCGCGAGCGGTTCGCCGGCGCTGCAAATCGGTATCGCCATCAACAAATGTGAGAACACGCTGTTGGGGGCGATCGCGCGCCAGAAGCGTGTCGAGATGGTGCTGCGCGATGAGCGATTGTTCTTCATTGCCAATCGTCCTGAATCGGTCGAAAGCATCGACATGGGCCAGCCGATGATGCTTGGGGCGTCGGCGCGGAAGCTGCGCAAGGACTTGGCACCCCTGGCAAAGTTCTGCGCCGAACTGCAGTCGAGCCGCCTGCTCGCGGACTGAGCAGCCAGCCTCGCTCAGCCGTAATTTCAAGGTTCTTTCGATTCCTTTTCGTGGCGCGCTGAGGCTGAGCCGCAACTCATCGCGAAAGACCTCAATGCGGATGGTGCATGCAAACAAAAGCGCCGCGGCCAATTTGGCCGCGGCGTCAGTTAACGTCGTTGGTTCAGGGCCGACCGGACCTGAATATTTCCGCGATCAATGTCCGCGATAGACGAAGCGATGCGGCGGGGCGCTGGATTTGTACACCGCTATGCAGCCATCACTAACAGTGGCAGTGGGACAAGGCGACAGGCAGGTCCCTGTTGTCGTGCAAACATTGCCGGGGACAGGATAAAAGACCTGGTTCCCACCGGCAGCGACTGAGTGCGCCGTACCAGCGCCGGGTGGATTGGCTACGACGAAATCCTGTGTCGTGAGGATCGGCTGTGAATTGGCGATCCCGAGTTGCTCGTGCGCCGCATTCGAGCCCTCGGCCAGGAAGTAAAGTCCGTTTTCTGGATTGAACCAGACTTCGTCATTACCCCCCTGGTTGTCGAGCGTTCTAATCACATGGCCGTCTCTGTCGTCGATCACCACCGTATTCTGCGGTCCGCTTCCGGTGAGGCCGGACGAACTGCTGACTTCAGGTGGTCCCTTCGCATTGCAGCCGAGCAGGATCTCGTGATCCGGACCGATGGCCATTCCCTGCGGTCCCGCACATTGGTCGATGGGGATGACGAAGTGACGGACAATCGTCCTCGTCTTGGGATCGATGATGGCGACCCACCCAGGCACGTCATCATTGCCGTCACCCGCGTGCTCCGGAATATTCACATAGATCATCCCGTCGCGTGGGTTCCACTGGCACTGCTCGATGCCGTTCGTCGCATTGTACAGCGTGCCTGGTCCCAGGTTGAGCTGAGAGACGACCTTGTACGTATTGGTGTCGATAAAGTTGATCCACAAATCTGCATCATTGGCGATGGCGACAAGGTGGTCCGGCGCGTCGTAGCAAAGCTCGTCGGCCCTGAATATTCCGTTAGTCGGGATGACGTGAGTAGGCGTGGAGCCGCCACCGACGGAAAACACCTTCACCGTGGTGCACGTGCCATTGAGCGGGACCAACTGACTTGGTCCTGCAGCGGTGTCGGAAGTAAACGGCTCGGGGTACGGCGTGGTGGTGGCGCAGGTGGCGCCCGTAGTGCCCGCCGATTGAGGCGTCGCAGCATCGCCAGCCCAGATTTCCTCGCCGCTGCCGTTGCGATTGAAAAGCGTCAGATTGCCATTGGGGCCAGCGCAAGCGTGGGATACCGCGCAATTGCTCGGGCCAACGCCCTCAAAGGCATAAGCTCCCGGGGGAGTGTATGGAGTGCCAAGCGTAGGAGGGCTGGTCCCCGTGTCGACGACAGTGACCGATTTATGGGACCGGTCCGAGAGGAAGTACTCGTTGAGCTGCGGATCGACCCAACTGATGTCGAACGAGGTCAGCGCGGCACCTGGGATCGTCAGCGTGGTCTCAAGCGAGAAGTTTGGCGGAAACCCCCACTGTTGAGCCGATGTCATACTCGGTATACCGAGCAACGCGGCCGCAAAGGCGAAGTACGCAACGCGCCTCGCGGCTTTCTTGGTAGTGCTTACGTCGGGAACAATTGACATAACTTGCACCTCCCGTTTGGACCCGGGCCCGGCTTATTCCGAACCCGGTACGTTCCCTCACGATGCTGTTGGCAATAGCGCAGCATGCGTGACGGCCTGCGTGGCTGGATGCGCCAAGGAACAGAAATCGCTGCGAAGAAGCGAAGCGCCGTCCCCCCTTGTCAGTTTCTTCAACCCAACCCTACGGAAGCAAAGACGCGCTTCCTGTCCGACGCGTTAATGTTTCTCTAACGATGTTGTGTTTGCAAGCGCGAAAAGCGACCGTGTCCCGAGAAAGGACAATAATGCTGACCTAAGGCGCCGCCGCTCGTCACGAGGCAAAGGGACGGCGAAGTTTGACGTGGCGGCACTGGACGTGAACAACGATTGCTCTCCGACGTGCTCCAAAAGAAAGAGGAAACTGCCGCAGCCGGTCAGCAAAGAAACGACGCATGCTGACGAAGAATGTCGTTGAAGCCCGGCGACGCGAACATCGCTGGCGATTTTGAGTGATCACTGATTGATAGTTCTTCGCGATGACCCGTGCTCGTAGCGCGGTCGGCCGCGACTTTAAGGTCATGACCAGTCCAGCATCGATGGTGCCGATCGGCATCGCGTAGTGTATCGCGACACGCCCGGTCACAGGATCAACCGGAGCCCAGCCGGTCTTGATCGGAACGAAGTGCAGGCAGACAGCAGCAGCATTCTGCGCGGGCCCAATAGGCGGGCCGCCGCTATCACGTCCGTGCAGCGGCAGGCAGGTGAGACTGCGGCGCTTACTTGCGCGTAAATGATGGCGGGATAACTGCGATCGGTCCTCGGCGAGCTGCCGCTTACCGTCGTCAGCCAAAACCCAGGTCTCCATCTGTTCCGGGTTCGTGATTATTCGGGAGCCGAGGCCAGCAGGATCCTTTGTGCCAAATGTGTGCCTGAGACCGCTTGGGGAGATGTTTTTTGGCGCGAGAAGGCCCTTTAGCGATCGCCGAACCGCAAAAGCTGAAGGTAAATAATTGGTATATTGACTTGGGAAAATCGCAAACGGATAATTCACCATCCGCCGAGTGCGGCAGCTTGCGAGAAACGAAATTAGAAGCGCGGCTGCAGGTGCCGATCGACCTAACGGTCCGACACACTCGTCGAAGACAGTATAGGGAGTAGTGTCGTGAAGCTTTGGAAGCTCCTCAACCAGTTGCGCAAAGACGAAGACGGTGCGGCGATGGCGGAATACGTCGTACTGCTCGGCCTTATCGTGGGGGCCCTGGTTCTCGTCATCACGAATTTCACGACCGTGCTGCAGCACAAATTCACCTCGGTTTGCGCTGCGCTCGGCGGCTCGTGCTGAGCGGGACTCCGGGACGGCG
>JASHVN010000412.1 GCA_030044555.1 Xanthobacteraceae bacterium
AGTCGGTGCTCTTGGGCATGCTGGCGCGCAACGTCACCGCCGACGTCACCGTCATCGGATTGGTCGGCGAACGCGGCCGCGAAGTGCAGGAGTTTTTGCAGGACGACCTCGGTTCGGCCGGGCTCGCCCGTTCGGTGGTCGTGGTGTCGACCTCCGATGAGCCGGCGCTGATGCGCCGCCAGGCCGCGCACGTGACCCTGGCCATCGCCGAATATTTCCGCGACGAAGGCAAGGACGTGCTGGTGCTGATGGATTCCGTCACCCGCTTTGCCATGGCGCAGCGCGAGATCGGCCTATCGGCCGGCGAGCCGCCGACCACCAAGGGCTATACGCCTACAGTTTTTACCGAATTGCCGCGGCTTCTCGAGCGCGCAGGGCCCGGCACTGAACAGGGCACCATCACCGGCATATTCACGGTTCTGGTCGACGGCGACGATCACAACGAGCCGATTGCCGATGCGGTGCGCGGTATTCTCGACGGCCACATTGTCATGGAGCGCGCCATCGCCGAGCGCGGCCGCTATCCGGCCATCAACATCCTCAAATCGGTGTCTCGCACCATGCCGCGTGCGGCAGACCCGGCCTATCTGCCGGCGATCACCAGGGCCCGGCAAATCATGGCCACCTATGCCGACATGGAAGAGCTGATCCGGCTCGGCGCCTATCGCGTCGGCACCAGCGAGGAGGTCGATCAGGCCATCCGCCTGCACAAGCCACTTGAGGCCTTTTTGGCCCAGAACAAGGAAGAAGCAACCGGTCTGGCGGAAGGATATCGACGATTGGCCGAAATTGTGGCTGTCGCGGAAACCGATCGCTAACGTTATCCGTGGCACAATTTGCACTCAAGACGCTGCGCGCCCCCGGCCGATGCCCCGTCATGTCGGGGAGAGCGGGGAGGGGGACGGCTTCGGGGGCTCGACCGGCGCCATGGTCCCGCGGCTTCGGGGAGTAATAGTCGATGAAGTCTCGTGACACGCTCATTCGCCTGAAGAAATTTCAGGTCGACGAAAAGCGGCGCAAGGTCAGCCAGATCGAAGCTATGATCGCCGAGTTCGAGCGCATGGCGGCCGACCTTGAGCGCGAAATCAAGGTCGAACAAGACCGTGCCGGCATCCATGATCCGGCGCATTTCGCCTACCCGACCTATGCCAAAGCGGCCATTACGCGCCGCGAGAACCTCAAGCGCTCGGCCGATGAATTGCGCACGCAGCTCGATGAGGCCAAGCTCGCTCTGGCCGAGGCATTCGAAGACCTCAAGAAGGTCGAGCTTCTCGACGAGCGCGATCAGGCGCGCGAACGCGAGGCGGAACAGGCGGCCGAACAATCCGAGCTCGACAGCATTGCGCTGATGCGCGCCCGCAATGGCGCCCCGGCCTGAAGCTTCCTCGTCGCCGCCATTGCGGCGTTGGTGCCGAAATCCGCCCAACGCGGCCCTGCGGCAATAACGGTGCGGATTTCGCAACCGCTACCGGGTTTCACTCTCGACGAGCACCCGCTTCCGCGGCGATAATCAGCATCCGAGAGCAAGCGTCCTTGGGGGCTTGGGACCGCGATGTTGACGCAAGCCGAACTCGTCTGGCTGCTCGCAGCCGTCGCCAGGGGCGATCAGGCCGCGTTCGAGCGCCTCTATGAGGCGACGCGCGCGAAACTCTACGGCGTGCTTCTTCGTATCTTGGGCACGCCCGAGCTCGCCGATGATGTCATGCAGGAAACCTACCTCAAAGTCTGGAAAACCGCCGGTAACTTCGATCCGACGATCGCCAGCCCGATTACGTGGATGGTGGCGATCGCGCGCAACCGGGCCATCGACATTGTGCGCCAAAAGGGCCATGTCTCGATCGAGGATACTCCGGAGGCGATGAGCGTCGCCGCCGATACACCACCGCCGCTGGCGCGCCGGGAAATGACCGAAGAACTGCGCCGGCTGTTGTCCTGCCTGGGCAAGCTCGATCCGGAAAAGCAGCGCATCGTGCTGCTCGCCTATTACAGCGGCTGGAGCCGCGAGCAACTGGCGCGAAAACTCGACATTCCGGTGAACACCATCAAAACCTGGCTGCGCCGTTCGCTGCTCGAAATTCGCGAATGCATGGGGCGCTGAGCGTGACCGCGAAAAAGCCAAATCCTGAGGTCACTTGTAGGCAGCCGGTTTTCTGCCGGATCATACCGCGGGCCATAGCTGCGTGAGGCAATGATGGACGACGACGATCGCGACGCGCTGGCCGCCGAATATGTGCTGGGGACCCTTTCCGCGGACGAACGCGCCCATGCCGAGACCATGATCGCGGTCGACCCTGGATTTACCGAGATCGTGCGTCAGTGGGAGCGCCGCCTCGGCGAACTCAACGTCATGGTCGAGGCGGTCGAGCCCCCAGCCGAGATCTGGGACAAGATCAAATCCGGTGTCGGCACGGTCGCCCAGAGCGGGGCAGCGGATTTTTCGCCGCTGGCGCCGACGCTGCCGCCGATTGCCATGAGCGCAGACGTCGAAAGCAAAGCCGCAACCGAAACCGACGTTAACGCCGAAGGGAATGAGTCCGAATCGGCCGGCGTGCCAGCCGCGGGTGCCGCCTCGCCGGAAGCTGAGGCTCTTGGCGAAGCGGAAGCAGAACCAGAATCAGATTCTGATTTTGAACAAGAATTAGCGCCCGAACCCGAACCAGTACCGGAAGCGATCTCGCGCACGCCGGCTGACCTGCTGCTGTCGCCGTCGCTTCTGGTGCCGCCGCGGGTAGAGCGCAACGCCGATGTGCTCCTGCTGACGCGCCGCGTGCGGCGCTGGCGGGGATTGGCGGTCGGCTGTGGTGCGATCGCTGCGGCGCTGGCGGCTCTTGTCGTCATATCGCAGGTCAGGCCCGATCTCATTCCCGGCGGGTTCCACGTCCCGCAGCTGGTCGCGCAATCCTCGCCGCCACCTCCGCCACCCGCCGCCGCACCTGCCGGCGGCCAATTGATCGCGGTGCTGCAGCAAGACCCGTCGGCGCCGGCCTTCCTGCTGACGGTCAATCCCGCGGCGCAGAAGATGACCGTACGCACCGTCGCGGCCAAAGCCGACGCCAGCCACAGTTTCGAGCTATGGCTGATTGGGTCGCGGGCCGCCAAGCCGCTTTCGCTCGGGCTGATAGGCGGCGACGAATATACGCAGCTCCCGCTGCCGGCGGGTTTTGACGCGGCCGCGATGGCAGCAGCGACCTACGCCGTATCCTTCGAGCCTGCCGGCGGTTCAAAGACCGGCGCGCCGACCGGGCCTATACTGTTCACCGGCAAACTCGTGGAATCGCTTCCGCTGCCATCGCCGCCAAAAACCTGATAGCGGCGGCAGGCGCGCGGCGCGCTCATCTCGAAGTAACGGAAGAGTGTTGCTCGCTAGCGGATGGTCGGCAGCTTGCCGCTCATTTGCGTTGGCTGACCGGCTTTCACCAGCGGCGCGGTGCCAAGATCGATCGTGCTGACGTGAGCGAAAATGCCGACCGCCGCAACCATAGTGGCGCAGAGCAGGCCCATCACCACGATCTTTAAGTGAGTGCCGCGGTCGGCACCGTACATGGAATGGCTCATGGCTAGCTCTCGTCGTTTACCATTAGTCGCGCCATCGCGGCCGAAGGTTCATTCGCCCGGATCACGTGGGAACGAGTTTTGGGGTACACAATCTGCCTTCACCCAGCGGTGATGGCCCGTGATAACGATTGATTGGAGGCTTGGTTCCGGTAATCAGGGGGACGGCTAGGCAACAGCCATAGCGCCGGCCGCTTACGGGAGGGTTAAATGGACCGCCAAATCGTCGCCGAACTCGCGCCAACCGGCGTGGTCCGCGCCGCCATCAATATGGGCAACTTTCTTCTCGTCACCGGCAAGACAGCATCCGGCGATCCGCAGGGGGTGGCCCCCGATATGGCCGCCGAGATCGCCAGCCGCCTCGGCGTTCCGGTGCGTTACGTGCCGTTCGAGCGGCCCTCGACGCTGGCCGACGCCGCCGGCACCGACACCTGGGACATCGGCCTGATCGGGGCGGAGCCGCAGCGCGCGGCCAAGATCACTTTCACCGACGCCTATTGCGAGATCGAGGCGACTTATCTGGTCCAGCCGGGCTCGCCGCACCAAACCGCAGCCGATGTCGACCGAGCTGGTGTGCGCATCTCCGTGCGCCGTGGCGCCGCCTATTGCCTTTGGCTTGAGCGCAACATCAAGCACGCCACCGTGCTGTCCTTCGAGGCCGCGGATGCTCCGCTCAATCAGTTCGTCACCGAAAAGCTCGACGCACTGGCGGGCTTGCGGCCGGGGCTTTTGGACGATGTGAAAAAGGTCCCCGGCGGCAAAATCCTTCCCGGCAACTTCATGACCGTGCAGCAGGCGATCGGCACCGCAAAGCCGAACGCAGCCGGCGCAAAATTTCTGCAGGAATTCGTCGCCGACGCCAAGGCGTCAGGATTGGTGGCGCGGTTGATCGAGAAACATCACGTCGCCGGACTGTCGGTTGCGCCGTAGCAGCTAAATACTCCCCACCGTCTTCAGCCGCGCGCGCGGATGAATTTCCGATTGCGCCATCACGCTGGTCTGCGCGCGGAAGCGCTCGACGATGCCGCGCACGAACGGGCGGACGCCTGGCGAGGTCACCAGCACTGCCGCTTCGCCCTCGCGGGCGGCCTGCTCGAATTTGTCGCGCACCGCGTTGATGAATTCCGTAAGCTTCGACGGCTGCATGGCGAGGCTCTTATCGTCACCCTGGCCGATGATCGATTCGGCGAACGCCTGCTCCCATTTGGCGGTGAGTGCGATGATCGGCAGATAGCCGGCGGCGCCGGTGTGCTGGGCGCAAAGCTGGCGCGCCAGCCGCGCCCGCACATGCTCAGCCAAGGTCGCCGGGCTGCGCGAGCCGGCGAGCCCGTCGGCAATGCCTTCCAGGATTGTTCCCAGATCGCGGATCGACACCCGCTCGGCAAGCAGGATTTGCAGCACGCGCTGAATGCCCGAGATGGTGATTTGCGAAGGCACGATATCCTTCACCAGTTCGTTCTGCTCCTTCGGTAGCTCTTTGAGCAATTTCTGCACCTCGCCGTACGACAAGAGCTCTGACATGTTGGCTTTGATCAATTCGGTAAGGTGCGTGGCGAGCACGGTGGCGGCGTCCACCACGGTATAGCCTTTGACCGAAGCCTCCTCCTTGAGCGCGGCATCGATCCAGGTTGCCGGCAGGCCGAAGGTCGGCTCGGTCGTGTGCACGCCAGGCAGCGTCACCTGCTTGCCCGCCGGGTCCATCACCATGAACTGGCCGTGCCAGACCTTGCCGGTGCCGGCGTCCACCTCCTTGATCTTGATCACGTAGGTGTTGGCCTCGAGCTGCACGTTGTCGAGAATGCGCACCGGCGGCATGACGAAGCCCATCTCGATGGCGAGCGAGCGGCGCAGCGCCTTGATCTGCTCGGTCAGCCGCTCGGTGCCATCAGGGGCGTTGACCAGTGGCAACAGCCCGTAGCCGAGCTCGACTTTGAGGTCGTCCATTTTCAGCGCCGCCGACATTGGCTCTTCGGCCGGCGGCGCCTTGGCGGCTTCCGCTTTCGTCGACTGCGCAGCGGCTTCCGCCTTCTTGCTGCGGCGGTCGATCATATAGGCGAGCGCCGCCGCACCGCCGCCGAGCGCGAAGAACGGCACCATAGGAATGCCAGGCAGCAGTCCCATCGCCAGCATGACCGCGGCCGACATGCCGAGCGCCTTGGGGTAGCCGGAGAGCTGGCTCAACAGCGCCTTGTCGGCGGCGCCGGTGACGCCCGCCTTGGAAACGAGCAGGCCCGCCGCCGTCGATACGATCAGCGCCGGAATCTGCGTGACCAGGCCGTCGCCCACGGTCAGCACGGT
>JASHVN010000054.1 GCA_030044555.1 Xanthobacteraceae bacterium
GGACTGAAGGCGGCGCTGCCACTGTTTGAAATTTAATCGGGCAGAGTGAGCCGTTGGGCGCAAGTAGTGCCCTATCGCGGGATGAGATCTGGTCGAATCGTCATGCCCGCGTTTGACGGGCACCCCCGTCTTAAAAGCCTCTTCAAAACAAAAGCGTCGACGGCCGGAACAAGTCCGGCCATGACGGCCTCCGTCAAAACCTAAAATTCATTATGCTTTAGTTTGAGACTTGGCCAGATCAGAGTGGGCCGTCGATCGCAATGGAAGAAAAAGTTCCGAACAAATCAGGTTGTCAAGGGTTTACCCCGAAGGGGCGCCTCGCGCCCTTGACAACCTGATTTGTTTGGAAAAATGGCTGCCATTGCGATCGACGGCTTGGAGCGATCGCAGGGAAATTGCGCCTCACCTGAGGCTCAATTGAATTTTCGTCTTAAATCTTCGATGCCGCGCGCGAACAGGTCCTCGGCCACTTTGCCCTTGGCGGCGGCGGCGAGGATTTTCTCGGCCGCGGCGACGGCGGTGTCAGCGGCTGCCGCGCGCACGTCGGCAAGCGCCTGCGCCTCGGCTTGCGCAATCTTCGCCTCGGCCATTTTGGTGCGGCGGGCGACGAAGTCCTCCATCCGCTGCTTGGCTTCGGTGGCAAGGCGCTCGGCTTCCGCCTTGGCGCTGGCGATGATGGCTTCGGCCTCGCTCTCGGCCGCGTGCCCCTTGCGCTCGAACTCCGCGAGCAAGGCCTGCGCCTCTTCACGCAGGCGGGTGGCCTCGCCGAGCTCCGCCTTGATGCGCGCCTGCCGCGCATCGAGCCCGTCCGCGAGCTTGCGGTGCACGCCCAAATAGGCGAGCAGGAGGAGAAAGCAGACAAAACAGATAGCGACCCAGGTTTCGGGCGATGGCATCGTGGCGTCCTCTTAGTGCCAGAACATGTATCCACTTTTCGGGATCATGCTCTAGCTAACGTTGGAGCATGATCTTTCCCGAAAACCGGTCCCCACTTTTCGGGATCATGCTCTAGCTCTTGCCGGCATCACCCAAGGCGGCCGCGACCTCGTGCGGCGCCGGAGTCTTGCCGATCAACCGCTCGACAATCGCCGCAGCGGTGTCGGCCGCGATGGCGCCGACATTGCCCATGGCCGCCGTGCGTGTGGCCGCGATCGATTGCTCCGCCGCCGCCAGCCGCCGGTGCAGTTCCGCCTCCAGGCTTTTGTTGGTCTGCTCGGCTGCGGCCGCCTGCTGCTCGCGCGTCTCATTGGCTATGGCCTGAGCGCGGGCGCGGGCGTCGGCAAGCGCCTTCTCGTAGGCCGCGTGCGCCGCATCCGAGCGTTCCTTGAACTGCTGCGCCGCCGCAATATCGTCGGCGATGCGCTTGGACCGTTCGGCGAGGATCGATCCGACGCGCGGCAGCGCCACCTTCGCCATCAGCACATAGAGCAGGACGAAGGTCAGCGTCAGCCAAACCAGCTGCGACGGAAAGTTCTCCGTCTGGAACGGCGGGAAGCTGTTGTGGCCCGCGGGCGCTTCGGTATGGGCGGTGGGTGCGGCCATGTTCTAGAGTCCAGATCCGCCGGACTTCAGAATTGATAAAGCAGCAGGAGCGCGATCAGCAGCGAGAAGATGCCGAGCGCCTCGGTGATGGCAAAGCCGAAAATCAGGTTGCCGAACTGGCCCTGCGCGGCGGAGGGATTGCGCAAAGCCGCCGCGAGATACTGGCCGAAGATGATTCCCACGCCGACGCCAGCGCCGCCCATGCCGATACAGGCGATGCCAGCCCCGATCAATTTCGCGGCGTTAGCGTCCATAAGAAAACTCCTTTTCGAGGTTGGATCAGGCCGTCAGTGGCCCGGGTGTATCGCATCGTTGAGATAGATGCAGGTGAGGATGGCAAAGACATAGGCCTGCAGCAGCGCGACCAGGAGTTCGAGCGCGAACAGAATGACGACCATCACGAAGGGCAGCACGGCCCCGAAGATCCCGAGCACGCCGGCGCCCGCCAGCATGATGATAAAGCCGGCGAACACCTGCAGCGTGATGTGCCCGGCCAGCATGTTGGCGAAGAGACGGACGCTGTGGGAGACCGGACGGGAGACAAAGGAGAGGATCTCGATCGGCACGATCAGCGGCAGGAAGACCCAGGGCACGCCGGATGGCACGAACAGCTTGAGGAAATGCAGCCCATTCTTCCAAAAGCCGAAGATGACGACGATGAAGAAAACCAGGAGCGCCAAAGTCGCCGTCACGATCAGCTGGCTCGTCACCGAGAAGGAGAACGGAATGAGTCCGATCAGATTGGCGGCGAGCACGAACATGAACAGCGTGAACACGAAGGGCAGAAATTTCATGCCCTCGGGGCCGGTCGAACTGCGCAACGTCGTGGCGGTAAATTCGTAGATCACCTCCGCCGTCGCCTGCAGCCGGCCGGGCACTATGGCGCGCGGCGCGGTCGCGCCGATAAAAAGCAGCGACACCAGCACGACGATGAGCAGCATATAGACCGCGGAATTGGTGAACGCGATCTGATGGCCGCCCATGCTCAGCATCGGCCATATGTTTTTGATCTGGAATTGTTCGATCGGATCGAGGTGCATAGTCCCAATCGCCGTCGTGCGCCGTGCCAGAGCCTAGTTCTTTGCCGCCGCGGAGCGCGCCAGATTGAGAACGCCCGCGGCAAAACCGAGCAACAAAAATACAACGAGCCCCCAGGGCGAAGTCCCAAGCCAATGGTCGACGAGAAGCCCGAGGCCGGCACCGACCACCACGCCTGCAACAAGTTCGCTGGAGAGCCGTAAGCCTCTGGCGTAGCCGGATGCAGTCGTCACTCGATTCTCAGCCGGACCATCGGAAGGCCGCGCAGCCCGTTCGCGCGCAAGCCTCTCGCCGAGCCGCTGGAGTCTCGCGGAGAGAGCGGCCTCATCGGTGTCCGTTTGGTCGCTCTCGCCGTTGCCGCGCGTGCCGTCGCTCATGCTTCCGACACTCGCGGCTTTACGGTGATGGCGGCACGCGCCCCCGCTGAAACCGCGCGGACCATACTGAGTGGATTCTGCCGAGTCAAGAAACGCAAGGCTGCTCCTAATGCATTGAATCAACGCTCAATATGGCGTTTCTGGCGGTCCGTGCCAGAGCCTCCATGGACCCCGTTTTCGGCTGGCGGAGCCATTTGTGGGTCCGCCCCCGGCGATCTTTCAGCCCTCTCAAAGCGGCCCTATTTGCTGTATTTGAACGGGCCGCGCGCACTCCGCCACAACGGGTGTGGAGATGAGCATGATCAACAGGACATTTGCCGTTATCGCCGCCACCTTGGGCGCCTCCTTGGCCGCCACCCTGGCTTTGACCGCCACGGTTCCTGCCGAGGAACCGCCGCCACCGCACAGCGGCGAGGCGCGCTATAGCTTCCACAAAACGGCGGATGGATATGTGCGCCTCGATACGCAGACCGGCGCGGTGGCGCTCTGCAACCGGCAGCCTGTGGGCTGGGCCTGCGTGACGGCGCCGGAGGACCGCGCGGTGCTCGAGAACGAGATCGAGCGCCTGCATGAAGAAAATGCCGCGCTCAAGCAGGCCCTGCTGTCGCACGGCCTGCCATTGCCGCGCGGAACGACGGCAGAGCCGCCGGCCGACAACGACGGCAACAGCGTCACTCTCCGGCTGCCCAGCAATGCCGACCTGGACCGCGTCATCGCCTTCATCGGCCGGGTGTGGCACGACTTCGTCGCGGCGATCGCCAATGCGCAGAATCAGGCCCCGCACAAGAGCTGAGCCGTGTCGCAGCCAACGGACAATCCAGCCGTGACCTCATTATCCGCCCTTTCGACCGCGCGCACCGAAACGATCGTCAGCGCGGTGCTGACGGTGGAGACGAGCGGCGAAGGCTTTTTCGACATTAC
>JASHVN010000055.1 GCA_030044555.1 Xanthobacteraceae bacterium
TTCGCCACATGTGCACGCGCGTATCCGGTCGATCGACAAAGAGGATGCGCTCGCGGTGCCCGGAGTGCGCGCCGTTCTCACCTGGGAAGATTCACCAAGCGGACTTTATTCAAGCGCTCGCCACGAGGATGAACGCGGCGATCCGGACGATACCGCTGTGCTCGACAATGTCGTTCGCTTTGTTGGCCAGCGTGTCGCGGCTGTGATTGCTGACAGCGAAGCAGCTGCCGAAGCGGGGTGCCGCGCGACCAAGGTTGATTATGAGCCGTTGCCCGCCGTGTTCGATCCGGAAGCGGCGATGCTGCCGGGCGCCCCGATCATTCACGACAAGGGACCACAATCGCGGATCGATAATCCGCAGCGAAACATTTTGGCCGAAGTCCACGGCCAAATCGGCGACGTGGAAAACGGTTTTGCTGAAGCCGACGCCGTGCACGAGGCGATCTATGTGACGCCGCGGTCCCAGCACGCACATCTGGAGACCCACTGCGCCACAGCCTGGCTTGACGACATAGGCCGTCTCAACGTTCGCTCAAGCACGCAAACGCCTTTTTTGACGCGCCGTGCGCTGTCGATGATTTTCGACCTTGATCCAAGCAAAGTCCGCGTATTCTGCGAGCGGATGGGCGGCGGCTTCGGCGCCAAGCAGGAGATGTTGGTCGAGGATATCGTTGCGCTCGCGGCGCTTAAGACCGGAGAGCCAGTCAAACTCGAATTTACGCGCGAGGAACAGTTCATCGGCGCCACGACGCGGCATCCCATGCGGGTGCATGTCAAAGTCGGCGCACGCCGCGACGGCCGCCTGACAGCAATGCAGATGCGCGTCCTGTCAGATACGGGCGCTTACGGCAATCACGGCCGCCCCGTCCTGCACCACGCCTGCGGCGAGTCATTCGCCGTGTACCGTTGTGACAACAAAAAGATCGACGCTTACGTGGTCTACACCAACAGCGTGCCTAGTGGAGCATTTCGCGGCTATGGACTTCCGCAGACCAATTTTGCCGTAGAATCCGCGATTGATGAGGTGGCGCGGGACATCGGCATGACTCCGTTTGAGTTTCGTCGGCGCAACGTGGTACGCCCGGGTGACCCCATGTATTCCACCGTGGTCGAAGAGACCGACGTTCGCTATGGCAGTTACGGCCTCGACCAATGCCTGAGCCTGGTCGAAGCCGCGCTGCGCCGAGAAGGCGGCCTCGATCCGCCCGCATCCAGCGATTGGCTGGTCGGCGAGGGCGTGGCGTTAGGGATGATCGATACCGTTCCGCCGGGTGGCCACTTTTCCGATGCAAAAATCTCACTTCACGACGACGGGACTTAC
This sequence comes from Xanthobacteraceae bacterium, assembly GCA_030044555.1. Classification (GTDB taxonomy): domain Bacteria; phylum Pseudomonadota; class Alphaproteobacteria; order Rhizobiales; family Xanthobacteraceae; genus BOG-931. Next base: position 1,322 of record JASHVN010000055.1, read on the forward strand.
GAACTTGTGGTTGGCACCGCCGAATTCGGCAATGGGACCTCCACGGTTCACCGCCAGATCGCCGCCACCGTCCTCGGCACGAGGCCAGAAAACATCGTGCTCTGCCAATCGGACACTGATCAGGGCGGCCATGACACCGGCGCGTACGGCAGCACCGGCACCGTTGTTGCGGGAAAGGCCACTCAACTGGCGGCGCAAGCGCTGCGCGACAAGATCCTGACGTTCGCGGCCGAATGCTGCGGCAGCGAAGGGGGAAGCCGGAGGTTGGTTTCTGAATCCGTTGTCTGTGACAGTCATCGGATCGCGCTCACCGAGCTGGCTCGAGCAGCGCGCTCCCGGGGCCAAGACCTTAGCGCAACCGGCAGCTCAAGCGGGACGCCCCGCTCTGTCGCATTTAACGTCCAGGCGTTTCGCCTTGCAGTGAACAAGCGGACCGGCGCGATCAAGCTCCTGCGCAGCGTGCATGCCGCCGACGCCGGGTGCGTCATCAATCCCATGCAGTGCCGCGGTCAGGTGGAAGGCGGGGTTGCCCAGTCGCTCGGCGCGACCCTCTACGAAGAAATGCTGATCGACGATTGTGGCCAGGTCATCAATCCACGGTTTCGGGATTACCACATTCCGGCCTTCGCCGACGTTCCCAGGACCGAAGTAATGTTTGCCAACACCATCGATTCGATCGGACCGTTGGGCGCGAAGTCGATGAGCGAAAGCCCGTACAACCCAGTCCCTGCGGCTGTCGGCAATGCGCTTGCCGACGCGACCGGGATCCGTTTCTGCATCCTGCCCTTCAAGCCCGATCGTATTTTCCCGGCTTTGCATGAACAGTTCGGCAAGCCAACCGTGAAACCCTCGCCGGCGAGATGCACAAAATGAAATCAGTTGCGTCCTCGCACGAGGCGTTTCTGCGTCTGGCCTTCGCAGTGGCCGAACGTGCGCGCGGACACGGCAACCATCCTTTCGGCGCGATCCTTGTCGGTCCCGAGGGTGAAATCTTGTTTGAAGTCGAAAATGGCTTGCTGCCTGATCACGACATGACCGCGCACGCCGAGCGATTGCTCGCCACCCGATCGTCGAAAGCGCACGATCCGAAATTTCTGGCTCGATGCACGCTTTACACTTCGGCCGAACCATGCGCGATGTGTGCCGGCGCGATCTATTGGGCAGGTATCGGGCGTTGCGTCTACGGGCTGAGCGAACGGCGACTGATAGCGGCTACCGGCAATCACGCTGAGAATCCGACGCTCAACTTGCCCTGCCGCATAGTCTTTGCGTCCGGTCAGCGCCCTACCGAAGTCATAGGGCCGCTGCTCGAAGACGAAGCCGCCGCGCTTCACGATGGCGCGTGGACTTAGCGCTGGACGGACGTGTCGCGCTTGGCTTGCCGCCTGACTTGGTGGTGATATGCCAATTGGTGGTGATATGCCAAGCGACGACCCTGGTCATTGCTCGGCGGGTTGCAACCCAGACCATAGCCATAGCCACAGCCGGAGAGCGGATTTTGAAAGACGTTGCCGACCACCGTTCCGGGGTTGAAGTCCTGAGCAAACGAGTACGGGGTGACGGCCAAGAGCAAGCCGGCCACGAGAACAAGTCTTATCATCGCTTTTTCCTTATGTTGCCCACCCTGCCCTCTCGCACATCCGCGCCGCAGATGATTTACTATTCTGACTGCCGTCCAATCTAGTCGAGAAATTCATGCGGTCAATCAATTGCGCCTATCTGGTCGAAGCCGCCGATAAACCGGTCGCTTCAAATAGGCAAATTCAAATCGACGGCGGCAAGGTGCATGCGGTTTGTGATGCTGGACCTGACGGTGTCGCGCCGCTTTTCGCGCTGCCGGCACTTGTCAACGCACACGACCACGGTCGGCCGGTACGCACCAGTTCGTTCAACGCCAGCGGCAAGCCGCTCGAATCCTGGCTGCAATACCAGGCGTTGATTCCCTCCGTTGATCCCTATCTCGCCGCAGTCGTCACACTTTCACGGTCGGCGTTGGGCGGCGTCGGCACTGTGATGATGCACCTGACCAAGCCGCAGCGTTTGAGCGATCTTCCGACGGAGGCCGCGGCGATTGCGCGTGCGGCGAGCGATGTCGGTGTCCGCGTCGGATTTGCCGTGTCGATCCGTGACCGCAATCCGCTCATTTACGGCACGTCGGACCGGATTTTGACAACGCTGCCAGCCGACACGCGCCGGCAGATTGAAGCCATCTTGCCCGAGCCGCTGCGACCGAAGGAGTATCTCGCCCTGGTTGACGAAGTTGCCACCGCGGTGGCGGGGCCAACCTTCGACGTGCAATATGGACCCAATGGGGTGCAGTGGTGCAGCGACGTGCTGCTCGGCGCGATCGCGGACGCTTCGCAGCGAACCGGCCGCAGAATCCACATGCATTTGCTCGAAACCCGCTATCA
>JASHVN010000413.1 GCA_030044555.1 Xanthobacteraceae bacterium
CCGACGCGCCGCCGGGCACGCGCGGCATTTCGCTGTTTCTGGTGCCGAAATTTCTGCTCAACCCCGACGGCTCGCCCGGCGTGCGCAACGACGTGCGCGCTCATTCGGTCGAGCACAAGCTCGGCATCCACGGCTCGCCGACCTGCACGATGATTCTCGGTGATCAAGGCGGCGCCACAGGCTACCTCGTCGGCGAGGAAAACGCCGGCATGGCCTGCATGTTCACCATGATGAACCGCGCGCGCCTGGCGGTCGGCCTGCAGGGCGTCGGCGTCGCTGAATGCGCCCTGCAACAGGCGTTCGCCTACGCGCGCGATCGTAAGCAGGGCCGCATTGCCGGCATGAAGGCATCGGAGTCGGCGGCGATCATCGCCCATCCCGACGTGCGGCGCATGCTGTTGTCGATGCGCACGCTCACCGGCGCCGCGCGCGCCATTTGTTACGCGACCGCCATCGCGATCGACCGTTCGGAGCGGAGCAAAGACGATGCGGCGCGCAAGGCGGCACACGAACGCGCCTCGCTGCTCACGCCGGTCGCCAAGGCATTTTCCACCGACATCGGTATCGAGGTCGCTTCGCTCGGCGTGCAGGTGCATGGCGGCATGGGCTTCATCGAGGAAACCGGCGCGGCGCAGTTTTATCGCGATGCGCGGATCGCGGCGATCTACGAAGGCACCAACGGCATTCAGGCTATCGACCTCATCACCCGCAAGCTGCCGCTGTCCGGCGGCGCGACCGTGGCCGCGCAAATCAAAGAGCTGCGCGGCATCGTCGAGGCGGTGGAGGCGAGCAACGATCCGGCGTTCGGATGGACGGCGACACGGCTGGCCGAAGCGGTGGAAAGTCTCGCCCGCGCTACCGAGTGGATGCTCGGCCACCTCGAAAAGGACGCCGACGCGGCGCTCGCCGGCGCCAGTCCCTACCTGCGCCTGTTCGGCCTTGCGGCCGGCGGCTGTTTGCTGGCGCAACAGGCGCTCGCGGCCGTACGCCTCGGAAATGAGACTGGACCGCGCATCGGGCTGGCGCGCTTCTTTGCCGAAAATCTCGCAGTGCAAGCCGGCGGCCTCGAACGCACGATCGTCGAAGGCGCGGCCGGTCTTCTCGGTGCCGACATCGCGACCGGATGATGAATCATATCTACGGTCGAAGTAGACTATTATCTCTTGTTTGATCGTTTTTTGCCGTCGATCGCAACGGCTGCCATTTTTCGAAACAAGGTCGACGGCGTTTTCTAAGCGCTTCTGAAAGGCTGGCTCAAATTCCAGGTGAAACACCATTATTGACGGGTTTCGCTGGCGCTCAAACCATCCTACATTGCTTAAATGTCGACGCTGCTCATCACCCACCCTGCCTGCCTCGACCATGTGACGCCGCGCGGCCATCCTGAGCGCCCCGACCGGCTGCGCGCTGTCGAACACGCGCTTGAGGTGGAGAAATTCCAGTCGCTCGCACGCGTCAGCGCGCCGGCGGCACCGCTTGAGGTCGTCGCGCTCTGCCATCCGATGGACTACATCGAGGAAATTCGCGACGCCACGCCGCAGGACGGCTTGGTGCATATCGATGCCGACACCTCGATGTCGCCTGGAAGTTTCGAGGCGGCATTGCGCGCGGCCGGCGGCGCCATGCACGCGGTCGACGAGGTGATGACGAAGAAGGCCGACAACGCCTTCGTCGCCACGCGCCCGCCGGGCCATCACGCCGAAACAGCACGGCCGATGGGCTTTTGTTTCTTCGACAACGCCGCTATCGCCGCGCGCCATGCGCAGAAGCGTTATGGCATCGCCCGCGCCGCCATCGTCGATTTCGACGTGCATCACGGCAACGGCTCGCAGGAGATTTTCTGGTCGGACAAATCGGTGATGTATTGCTCGACCCATCAGATGCCGCTGTTTCCCGGAACCGGCGCGGCCGGCGAATCCGGCGAGCACAATACCGTGGTCAACGCGCCGCTGCGCCCCGGCGATGGCGGCGAAGCGTTCCGCGCCGCATTCGAGAGCCGCATCCTGCCGCGGCTTGCCGATTTCCGCCCCGAGCTGATCGTCATCTCCGCGGGATTCGACGCCCACATGCGCGACCCGCTGGCCAACATCAATCTCGAGGAGGCCGACTTCGCCTGGGCGACGCAGAAGATCATGGACGTCGCCGACCGCTTCGCCGACGGACGCGTCGTGTCGCTCCTAGAGGGCGGCTACGATCTGCAGGCGCTGGGCTATTCCGCCGCTGCCCATGTTCTCGCACTGATGCGCGGATAGCGGCGCATTGACTTTCCGTTCATTCCCGCGCAAGCGGGAATCCAGAAATGCAAAGAGGCCGCGATGGCGCAGAAAGACAACAAAGAACCTGGCAAAGAAGCTGGCGAGATCGAGCAAATGCCGTTCGAGCGCGCGATCGCCGAACTGGAATCGATCGTCAAGCGGCTCGAAGAGGGACAAGTACCGCTCGAAGAATCGGTCGCCATCTACGAGCGCGGCGAGGCGCTCAAGCGCCGCTGCGAGGCCTTGCTCCGCCAGGCGGAAGCGCGCGTGGAGAAGATCACGCTTGACGCCAGGGGCAACCCCACCGGCACTGAACCGCTGGATGTGGAGTGAGCAATTCGCCGTCAAGGCGAGGTGCGATTCGCGGGTAACTCCGCGAGCGACCCTGCTCTGCGATTGTCTCTTTAATCGGGACTAACGCTACGGCTATGGGCGTTCACGCCCCAGAACACCCCGGATTTTGGGCCTCTTTACAGCTTCGAACAAAAAGGGAACATTACGTCGTCTGCGTCCCAGCTAAGGAGTGCGAATCATGGCGAAGCAAATGGCGGGCCCGGACAAGAGAAGTGCGTGGCTGAAGAAACTCGACGAGGAATGCCCCTACCAGGTGGTGCTGCCGCGGCGGCAACTGTTTGACGACAGCGAGATCATGGACTTCCTCATCGAGCACGCCGGCACCTTCGATATGTATGTGGAAGACGATTACGCGGCCTTCGTGCGCTACTGTTTCGAGGATCCGATGGATGCGGAGATTTTCCGCGCCCGCTTCGAGCCGAAGGACGAGCGGTTCAAGCTCGCGGGCTGAATCCGATTTGATTCGCGATGCACACCAGCGGGCTGGAACGAAAAGTCACACGTCCGTGCCGCGCTTGCGGGGTCGACCGAGCGCGCTTAACTCAAGGCGAGCTTCGCCAGTCCCGCCGAGGCCAAGCCCATTGAGTACGATATGAAACGCAAGCTTGCCGTGTTGAGCGCGTCTGTTGCGGCGGCTTTTTTGCTCGCCCAATCGGCGGATGCGGCGCGGCGGGTGCGGCATCATTCCGTGCCCGCACCTGCGCCGCAGCAGAGGATCGCCTGCACCGTCCTCGGCTGCATGCCGATTCCGCCGGAGTGCCGGCCGGTCGCCGGCAAAACCCCGGGCGGAATTCCCACTGGATATGACGTGATCGTCTGCCCGCCTGGAAAGTTTCCCTGGTAATCTCAGGCATCCTCTTCGATGCCGAGGCGCGACAGGCGCCGGATTATCACCTTTTTGTCGAATTCCCGAAATTGCGGCCGTTTTCGGGGAATCGTATACCGATAGACGCCGCTGGCGCTAGCGCATGATCCGGAAAAGTGTGGAGCGGTTTTCCGAAAAGATCATGCGCAAACAAAGAGCTAAAGCGCGATGATGATTCATCCTCAAATCATCGCGCTTTAGGCAACCTTTGCACCCTCGACAATCAAAGGCTTCAGGATACATTTCACCACCATTCGCCAAGGCCGGGGAGCCAAAATACAATGCAATCGGCAAGATCATGGATCAGCGTCCGATGCCGGCGCTTGCTGCCGCTCTTGGCGGCGCTGGCCATCGCTTGGATCGGACCGGCGGTGCTCGCCGACACCGTTGCGTTCGCGCCGGCCGGCGAGCACCTGAGCGTTCAGCTGCCGGCGAACCCGAACCAGCAAGACACCGAATCAGAGGGAACAAAAATTCGCGAGTGGACGGCGACCGATAATGGGTTCTTTTATCTTGTGCAGCATGGTGTGCACCCGGGAGCGGTGTTTGCGTCTTCGCAGATGCAGGCGGATTTGAACGATTTCGTGAGCAGCACGAAGTGCACCGTCTCCACACAGCAAAACTCCACGGTGCCCGGCCCGGACGGTCCCTTGCCGGCGTTGCGCTTTTCCTTCAAGATGCCCAGCGGCGCTCCCGGCGAAGGACTTTGGACGATCATGGGCGACGA
>JASHVN010000414.1 GCA_030044555.1 Xanthobacteraceae bacterium
CGCCCGGCACGATGGCCTGGCCGCCGAGCTTGCCGTCGGTACCGACTTCGCGCGCCACGCGCGTCACTTCGGACGCAAACGATCGCAGCTGATCGACCATCGTGTTGATGGCTTCCTTGAGCTGGAGAATTTCGCCGCGCACGTCGACGGTGATTTTCTTGGAAAGGTCGCCGTTGGCCACCGCGATCGTCACCTCGGCGATGTTGCGCACCTGTGCGGTGAGGTTCGACGCCATCGAGTTGACGCTCTCGGTGAGATCCTTCCACACGCCGGTGACGCCGCCCACCTGCGCCTGACCGCCAAGCTTGCCTTCAGTGCCGACCTCGCGCGCCACGCGCGTCACCTCGGAGGTGAACACGTTGAGCTGCTTGATCATGGTGTTGACGATTTCGGCGGAGCGCAGGAACTCGCCCTTGAGCGGACGGCCGTCGACGTCGAGGCTCACCGTGCGCAGGAGGTCGCCCTGCGCCACCGCGGCGATCGCCCGGGTCACTTCCGTGGTCGGCCAAAGCAGGTCGTCGATCAGCGAATTGACCGAGGACTCCATTTCACCCCAGGCGCCGTCGGAAAGGCCGAGGCGCACCCGCTGCCGGGTGCGCCCCTCGCGGCCGACCACTTGGCCGACGCGCTCGAGCTGCTTGGCCATGCGCTGGTTGGTGCCGACGATCTCGTTGAAGGTATCGGCAATCTTGCCCATGATGCCGACGCGGTCGCCGGCCATGCGGACAGAGAAATCGCCGACCCGCATCGCCTGCAGGGCATGGAGAAGTTCCGCAAGCCCGCTGGCGTCGCCGCTAAGGCCGTGATCGGATTCAGACAGGGTGGCGGGGAGCGAGCCGTTGGCGGCGGCGCTGACGGAGTCTTCAGAAGCTGGCATGGACGTCTCCGCACCCCACTCGGGGCCGTGCGTTAGAGAGGGCACAATATACGCTGGAACGAACTTTAATGCGGCACGTCACGCTGCGAAGCGGGTTCTTCTGCAGCGGCCAAGATGCCGCTTCCCCGAGACATGAGTTAACCCGCCCCGGCGACATGCCGGACCGGGACGCATTGCACCGAAGAGAGCCTGCAACCCGACGCGGAAACCCCCTCATGGAGCCCCCACTTCTGTGCCATTTGCCGGAACGCGCTGATTTGCCGAAAGGTTCCAGAATAAAATGACGCTGCGGCAAAAAAATTAACGTGGTTTATCCGACGTTTGCCGCACTGCGAAAAACTTTCATAACGTGAGGAACTTTATCCTACGGGCAGCCAGGGCGGGCGCCAGGTTCTGGCCCATCGCTTCGCAAATCGTCGCTTGGCAAGGGTTCCGTGCCCACTATAGTCGATACGCCAGAATGCGCGGCCGATCAGGCCACAAGACGCATATGGAAAAAGGCGAAAAGCCAGTGGGAGGGAACAAATGAGCGAGTCACCGACGTTCCAACGCCGGCGCCAAAGGCGGCGCTCGGTTGCCGCGGCGGTTACGCTGGCGGCTGCGCTGGCTGCTGGGGCCGCGCCTGCCGCCCCGGCGGCGGCCGCCGCCCAATTCGTCATGAAATTCGGCACCGCGACGATGAACGAGGGACAGCATCAGTTCCTCAAGTTTTACAAGGAGCAGGTCGAGAAAGCGTCGGGCGGCCGCATCGAGGTCCAGATTTATCCCAACAGCCAGCTCGGCCCGATCCCACGCGAGATCGAAGGGGTGCAGCTCGGCAGCATCCAGGGCTATATCGGCCCGGTCGATTTCTTCGTTGGCGTCGATCCGCGCTTCGGCGTGTTCAGCGCCCCCATGGTCTTCCGCGACGACGCCGATGCGGCGGCGACGGTCGAAGATCCTGCCGTACAAAAAGCCATGTACGCGCTGGTCACGCCGAAGCGCATGACCGGCATCGCCACTTTGAGCCTCGGCGCCTCCGATTACGGTTCCAAGAAAGCGATCATGCGGCTGGCCGATTTCGCGGGCAAAAAGATTCGCATCAACGGCACCGCGCTCGAACGCGCCAAGTTGGGCAAGCTCGGCGCCAGCGGCATCGGCATGCCGCTGTCCGAAGTCGTCCCGGCGCTCGACCAGGGCACCATCGACGGCACGATCAGCGGGCTGTCCATTTTCGTTGCCTTCAAGATGAACGACCTCATCAAGGTGATCACCGTCACCAACGACACTTACATCAACTCCATTGCCGTGGTGAGCACCACGTGGCTGGATACGCTGCCGCCCGATCTGAAAAAGATCGTCATCGACGGCGGCGCTGCCGTCCAGGGCAAAACCCAGCAATGGGAATTCGATTTTTCAAAGAAACTGGAAAGCGACTGGACCGCGCTCGGCGGCACCGTGCACATGCTGCCGGCGGATGACCTGGCCAAAATGAAGACGCTGCTCGATCCGGTGGCTGACCAAGTGACCAAGGACCAGCCGGCCGTGCACGACATGCTGCTAATGGTCCGCGCCGCCGCTGCCAAGCATTAGTTTCAATTACGCTCATTCGCGCGCAAGCGATCCAGAGGGCCAATGCAAAGCGCCTTCATGCGTGCCGTCAACGCGCTCATGGCTGCGCTACGGGTCGCAGCCGGCGTGATGCTCGTCGCCAGCGTCGGCATCAATTTCGTCAACATCGTCGGCCGCTACGTCTTTTCGGTGTCGATAACCTGGGCCGAGGAGGCGATGCTGTTCCTGATGATCGGCTGCGTCTTCCTCGGCGCCGGCCCGGTCGGCTATCTCGGCCGCCACATCCGCATGGATGTCGTCGTGCTGGCGCTGCCGCCGCGCGCGCGCAGATTTTTTGAAATTTTCTCCGATCTGGTCACGATCTTGACCTGCGTCATGCTGGCGATCTTCGCCTGGCCGGTCGTGTCCATGCTGGCCGAACTCAACGAGCGCAGCGACACCGCCAACATTCCGCTGGCTATACCGCAATCGGCCCTGCCGCTCGGACTTCTCCTGATGGCATTCCTGATCGCGGTGCGTTTGATCGTGCGCGGGCCCGGCCGCGCCGACATCGGGCCGCATCAGGACGCGGATCATTAGCGCATGATCCGGAAAAGTGTGGAGCGGTTTTCCGAAAAGCATGCCCTCGGGCTCGACCCGAGGGATCATGCGCAAACAAAAAGCGAAAGCGCGATGATGATTCATCCTCGAATCATCGCGCTTTAGCACGGATCGAGAGCGCCCCTCCATGGCGGCCATTTTGGTCTATTTCGTTCTGCCGGTGTGCCTGCTTATTCTCGGCCTGCCGATTTTCGTCGTGCTGACGCTGACCTCGATGGCCGCGATCGTTTTCGTGGCCCACGTGCCGCTCGACGCGATCCAGACCAATATGTTCGGCAGCCTCGACAACTTTCCCCTGCTCGCGGTGCCGTTCTTCGTCCTTGCCGGCGAGATCATGGGACGCGGCGGCATTGCCAATCGCGTCGTCAATTGGGTGGTGTCGCTCATCGGCGGCGTCCGCGGCTCGCTCGCGGTAACGACGGTTGCCTCCTCCGAGCTGTTCGGAGCGATGGCGCACACCACCGTCGGCACTGTCGTCGCCATCGGCCGGCTGCTGTTTCCATCGCTCACCAAACACGGCTACGGCGAACGCTTCGCGGTCAGCCTGATCACCTCATCGGGCGCAGTCGCGGTGATCATTCCACCCTCGATCTCGATGATCCTCTACGCCATGACGGCACAGGTCTCGGCGATCCAGCTGTTCACCGCCGGCATTCTGCCGAGCCTTCTGATCGGGGTGGTCGACGCCGCCTATGTGCTCATCTACGCGCGCATCAAAGCGGTGCCGCTGACCGCGCGCGCCCGTTGGACCAACATTTGGGCCTCGACCAAGGAAGCGAGCTGGGCGATCGGCACCATCGTGGTGATTTTCGGCGGCATCTATGGCGGCGTGTTCACGCCGACCGAGGCCGCCGGCGTGGCGGTGGTTTATTCGCTCTTCGTCGCCATGGTCATCTATCGGGAGATCGGGCTGCGCGAGCTTTGGCAGGTCATCGTCAGCTCGGTCTATCTGATCGCGCAGATTCTGATCATCGTCACCGGCGCCGGCATCTATTCGTGGCTGATGACGACGAGCGGCATTCCGCAAAATCTGATCGGAACAATCGACGCCATGCGGTTGCCGGCGTGGCAGACGCTGTTGTTCGTGAATCTCGGCCTCCTGGCGGCCGGGAGTTTCCTCGAACCGCCAGCCGCCATCCTCATTCTCACTCCGCTGCTCCTGCCTGTGGTGCAAGCGTCCGGCATCAGCGCCATTCACTTCGGCATCATCATGGCGGTCAATCTGAGCATCGGCCTTTACCTGCCACCGTTCGGATTGAACCTGTTCGCCGCGCGCGCGATCTTCAACGTGCCGATGGGGATGATTTATCGCGGCGTGCTGCCGTTCGTGGCGATCAATTTCGCAGCGCTCCTGATCATCACTTACGTGCCGGCCATCTCAATGGTTCTGCTCGGCACGAGCCATTAGAGCATGATCCCGAAAAAGCCTGCCCCGGACTTGATCCGGGGTGGATACCGGTTTTCGGATAAGCATGCCTTCGGGCTTGATCTGAGGAATCATGCGCAAACAAAGAGCTAAAGCGCGATGATGATTCATCCTCAAATCATCGCGCTTTAGCAAACAGGCCCGTCCGGGCGAACGGCCACAACTAATAAGGACGCGGCCGGGTCCGAGGTAGCGTGAACCTTTCTGCAGCAGGCCCGACAAATAGGCATCGCCACCCCTGCTCGGAGACACACCATGTCACGCAAAGTCATCGTTACCCTCGCGGCCGCGGCGACTATCGCCGCTGCCGGTCTCGCCTCCAACGCATCCTACGCCCGCGGCTTCGTCGGCGGTCACGCCTTCGGCGGCGGCGGTTTCGGACACGGCGGCGGAGCCGGCCCGGTCGGTCACTTCCGCGCCGGCGGCCCAATCGGCCGCGGTCGTATCGGCGGCCCAATCGGCCGTATCAACGTTCCCGGCCGTCCCCCCGGCCGCCCGCCGGGCCACCCCGGTCATCCGATCATCATCGGCCACTGGCATCCCCATCATCACTGGCACTGGGCGTTCCGCGGCGGCCGCTGGATCGAGGTCGACGACGTCGCTGTCGATACGGTCGATGTCGCCCCCGCCGTGTCGGCTCCTGTGTCCGTCCCCGGACCCTGCACCTGCCTGACCAAGACCTACACGCCGACCGGTCTCGTCGTGTTCGCCGATACCTGCACCAAAGAATCGGCCAGCGCGCCGGCCACCGACGATGCCGCCGACGCCAGCCAAGCGCCGACCACCCCAGTGCCGGCGACCGCTACCCCGATGAGCGAAGTGCCGACGACGCCGAACTACGCCGGCCACACCTACCAGGACTATCTGGCGGCCAACCCGCAATTCGCGCAGCCGCAAGCGTCCTCGCAGGCTCCTGCACAAAACCCCGCGGCGCCCAAGCAGAACTGAAGCCGCCAGCAAATGGATGAACAGAAGTCTGGCATTGAAAGCAAAACTAAAGCCGCTGCAAGACATTGCGGGCGGCTTTTTCTTTTCAGCTAGGGCGTGATCTTTTCCGAAAACCGATATCCACTTTTCGGGATCGTGCTCTAGCTCTTGGTCGGGCACGGCGCGAAGTGGACACTGACGGGTAAGCCGATCGGCAGCGCCGGGGCGTTCCCGTTCATGGTCAGCACCACCGCCACGGAATCGGAATCCGGATGAGCGGATGTTGCGTCTGCCGCTGTCGTGGTTCGGCTGACCTGCGGACTTATGCCGGCGACTTGCGCGCTCATCGCCGCATTGGGAAACGCCGCGGCCACAATGGCCGCGTGCTGCGCCACGCAGACATGCGGCAGATCGGCCAGCGCCACCTTGGCGCGGACGCGCGCCGGGCCGTCGGGCGCGATGTGCAGCAGCGGCTGCGGCACCGCCACGCTTAAAAATTGCCCCTTGTTGATCAGGACGTCGAGCACGACCCCAGCCGCCGGCGCCTTGACCGAGCACTGGTCGAGCCGGGCGCGCGCCTCGTCGAGATCGGCGGCGGCGGCATCGCGCAGCGCTTTCGCCTGGCGAACGTCCTCCTCGCGCGCCCCGGCGCGCAGCAGATTGAGTTGGGCCTGCGCTTCGGCGAGCTGCGCCAGCGCAATCCTGGCGACGCGTTGAACCTCGAGCACCCGTGCCGCGGTGACGGTGACGCCTTCCTGCAGTTCCAGCGTGCGCTGCAGCGCCTTCTGCGCCTCGTCGGCGCGCGCTTTGGAGAAATTCACTACGGCTTCGCCCACGGCGATCTCATCAGGCCGCGAGCCGTTGCGGAACTTGTCGTAGGTTGCCTGCGCGGCGGCCAAGCGCGCCTGCCGCAAGCTCACATCGACTTCTTGCGGCCGGCAATCGAGCTTGACCAGAAGCTGCCCGGCTTGGACGCGGCTGCCTTCATGCACGAGAACATCGCTGACGATGCCGGTCGCTGCGACCCCGATCGACAGCGGCGGTCCGGCGCCCTCAACCCGGCCGGGCGCCACGAAGTCGGAACCCTGGCCCAGCATCTGCGCGGGAACGGCGAAGCTCGCGAGCAAACACAGCGCCGCCAACCATTTGCTCCCGTGCGGGATGCGGCTCGGCCGACCGATCATCGTCTCCAACTCCACCGCGCGCCCCCGGAAGATTCGTAGCTCCATTCGCTGATGACGGCAACGCGACGGCGACAAGCCGTGGCAAATGACGATGGGAGTTAAAGACGATGAGAGTAAAGACGTGTTGCAAACATGGATGAGGACGGGCTCGAGAAAGCCCGTCCCCCCGGACGAATCTGCCGAAATGTGCCCGGAGACAATGGCACCAACGGCGGCATCGTCCCTTCGCTACGCGCGTCGCCTACGCGTTGCTTTTGTTAGGCGTTGCCGAGCGGCACGGCCACGAACTGCGTGGCGTCACCGGCCTTTACCCGCATCAGCACCGCATGCTTGCCCTGCGCTTGCGCGAGCTTCAGCGCGTGGACCACATCGCCGCCACTCGCCACCGGCTTGCCGCCGACATCGAGAATGACCGTGCCGGGCTGGAAGCCGGCTTGCGCCGCAGGCCCGTCCGGCTCGACAGCCGTGACCACCACGCCCTGGCTGCCGGCGCCATCGACATCACCGGCCGGCGCCACCGTCAGACCGAGATGCGGCACGCCGCGGGGCGCCGATCCGTCTTGCGTGGCGCTGGCCTGT
>JASHVN010000415.1 GCA_030044555.1 Xanthobacteraceae bacterium
CCATGACGGATCAGGGGTGAATGAGGGTGCCGGCGCCGAGCTCGGTGAACAATTCGAGCAGCACGGCGTGCGGCACCTTGCCGTCGAGGATGGCCACACCCTCGACGCCGCGTTCGAGCGCATCGATGCAGGTCTCGACCTTGGGGATCATGCCGCCGGCGATGGTGCCGTCGGCGATCAGGCGCCGCGCGTCATCGACCGACAGCTCCTTGATGAGGTGCTTCGATTTGTCGAGCACGCCGGGCACGTCGGTGAGCAAAAGGAAGCGCTTGGCTTTCAGCGCGCCCGCAATGGCGCCGGCAAACGTGTCGGCGTTGACGTTGAAGGTGCCGCCGTTGGGCGCCGCGGCCACCGGCGCCAGCACCGGAATGATCTCGCGACCGAGAATCTGCATGAGCACGCTGGTGTCCACCTTGTCCGGCTCGCCGACGAAGCCGAGATCGACGATCCTCTCGATGTGGGAATCCGGATCAACGACGCTGCGCGTCAGCTTCTTGGCAACCACCATGTTGCCGTCCTTGCCGCAAAGCCCGACCGCCTTGCCGCCGGCCTCGTTCATGTAGCCGACCATCTGTTTGTTGATGGAACCGGCCAGCACCATCTCGACGATCTCCAGCGTCGCCTGATCGGTGATGCGCAGCCCCGCTTCGAAGTGCGATTTCACCCCCACCCGCTTGAGCATGGCCTCGATCTGCGGGCCGCCGCCATGCACCACCACCGGATTGATCGCCGTCTGCTCCAGGAGAACGATGTCGCGGGCGAAATCCCGCGCCAGCTGCTCCTCCCCCATGGCGTGGCCGCCGTATTTGATGACGACGGTCGCCTCGTCATAGCGCTGCATGTAAGGCAGGGCCTCCGCCAGGATGCGGGCCTGCTGGTAGGGCGTCACCTCCATTGGGAACTCCTTGGAACGGCGTGGCTATTTAGCCGTGACCGGGGCCGAGGAAAAGGGCATTCGGCACGATGCCGCAGGAACGCCGCGTTGCCTGCCACGTTCTCTAAGAAGAAGGCGCGCGCCGAGCCAACCGGCGTGCGATGGCGACCGGAACTGGCGCAGGTTTTGCGGAAAAGTTCCCACGCAAGTACTCCGAAGCATCGACGCCGCCTCCGAGAAGATACGGACTAAGGAGGTTTCTTATGTCAATGTCATCTTATTCTTCATCCGCCACCTCGAACGAGGCCGCGGCGTATGGCGGCTTCGCTGATGCTCTCGGCGGAATCGCCACGATTGTGCTGGCGATCATTGGGCTCGCGGGCGTCAGGCCCGACGCGCTGGTGTCGATCGCAACAGTCGTCTTTGGCGCGGCACTGTTGATCCAGGGTGGCGCGATGCTGAGCGAATTCGCGCAATTCGAAACGTCCCCCGAACCGCACGTAGCCGCGAGCGGCGGCGGGCTCTCCACTCTGTTCCTCGTCGGCGTCGGCGGAATCGTCCTCGGCATTCTGGCGCTGCTTAACATCCATCCGCCGTTGCTGACGGCAATTGCAGCAATCGCGTTTGGCACGGCTCTGGTGATCAGCACTCCGGCGGTCTGGCACTTGCTGACATCGCGGTCGGTTGAATCGCAGTTTCAGACGCGCCCGCCTATGGTGCAGATCATCGCCTCCGAAGTCGCGGCGGGCTCTGCCGGCGTTCAGTGCATGACCGGCCTTGCGGCGATTGTGCTCGGCATTCTGGCGGTCGCCGGGATTTACACGACGAACCTGACACTGGTCGCGCTGCTGGCCGCCGGTTCGGCACTGCTGCTCACTGGAAGCAGTCTCAGCGGCACGATGATCGGGTTCATGCGCTCGGAAGGCGCGACGACCCGACCGCCAGTCCGCGCTGGCGGCTAAGCAGCGAACTCGAGCCAAATAGTCTCGAGCTGAGCCTTTAGTAGAACAAGCCTGAGGTCCCGGATGCGCGACGGCGTGCTGCCGCCGTGCATTCGGGACTTTCTTTTGGTGCAGAACGTGTGTTGCAGGACGTTGTTGCGGAACGTTTCCCGCAAGATCAGCCGCGTTCCTGCAGCAGCCGGCAGATCGCGGCGCGCAACTCGGCAATGCCGGCGCCGGTCTGCGCCGAAGTCTTAAGCACGATCGGATACGCGGCCGGGCGGCGCTTAAGCTGCGTCTGCACCGATGCGAGCCTTTCCGCCAGTTCGGACGCGGCGATGCGATCGCACTTGGTGAGTACGATCTGATAGCTCACCGCGGCCTCGTCGAGCGTTTGCAGAATCCTCTCGTCCGCCGCCATCAGCCCGTGCCGGGAATCGACGAGCAGATAGACGCGCGCGAGCGTGGCGCGGCCGCGCAGGTAATCGTGGATGAGCCGCGTCCAGGCGCTGATCTTGCTCTTGGCCGCCGCCGCGTAGCCATAGCCCGGCATATCCACCACCACGACCGGCCGGCCAGTCGCGCCGGCGCCCCCGACGTCCCCGCGGCCAAAGAAGATCAGCTCCTGGGTGCGGCCGGGTGTGTTCGAGGTGCGTGCCAGCGCCCGCCGGCCGGTGAGCGCGTTGATCAGGCTCGACTTGCCGACATTGGAGCGGCCCGCAAAAGCGACTTCCGGCCCCGCCATCGGCGGCAGTGACTCGAGCGAGCCGGCGGCGGAGAGGAAGTTCCACTCGCCGGCAAATAGCCGCCGTCCGGCCTCGATTTCCGCGGCGGAGAATTCGCCGGCAGACTCGGCGGCCGCGCTCATGATGCGGTCGCGCCCGAGCAGCGCGCCGCGCATGCGTGACCGACACGGAACCAAAACCGCGGCCCGCGGTTTTCATGTCGACAAGACACGCCGCGTCCGCGGCGGGAGGATTTCATGGACGAGTGGTCGAGCGTGCGCTGGTGCGACGTGGTCAACCTGTCGCTCGGCGCAGTGCTGTTTTTCTCGCCGTGGCTGTTCGATCTCTCCACCGGCGCCCCATGGCAGACCGCTTCCATCGTCGGCGTCCTCATTGCGGTGCTGTCGATCGCGGCTTTGGCCGCCT
>JASHVN010000416.1 GCA_030044555.1 Xanthobacteraceae bacterium
GCCGTTCGAGCATTCGGAAGAGGCGGCGGACCAGGAGCGCTCGGTCGCGCTGATGCGCGAGACCGGCGACGCCGACCTCCTGAAATGGGCCGAGCTGCATGCGGATATTATTCGGCGTTTTGGCCGCTTCCCTCACCGCAATGCCGTGCTCGGGCGGACCACCACGCCGGAAGAGCAGGCGTTTCTGGACGGCGGCGGATTTGCCGGCTGAGCGGAATTGCCGGAGGATTGATGCGCGGCGCCTCAATTTGATTTGTGGAGGTCACAGAAAGCCGTCGATCGCAATGGTCGGGAAGAGTTTCGAACAAATCAGGATGTCAAGGGTGAAACCGCTTCGCGGCGCGCTAAGCGCGCCCTTGACATCCTGATTTGTTCGAAAAAGTCAACCATTGCGATCGACGGCTTTTTCCGGCTGTTCATGTGGAGCTGATCTTTGGACATTGTGGAGCAGAGCGCTAGGACATTGTTCTTATTGCCGCCGTGCAATAATCAGCAGCACCAATCCGGCGATGGCGATGCCGACGCCGTAATAGATCCATTGCGATGCGCCGACCATGAAACTCTCGGCGGGATAGGGGAAATAGCGCGAGCCCTGTCCCATGAAGACAAGGCCGGCCAGCAGGAGAATAACGCCGACGATCGTCAGCACTGCCTTCATTCTAGCGGAGTCCGTTGAGGTTCATGTAAAGCTTTCATTCCGCCGCCTGCGCCATGTCGTGTTGGATGGCGTGCTGGCGGAATTTCGGAAACACCTCCTGCGCCAACAGCCGCATCGAATTGCGTTCCCATTCGCGGTTCGGGCCGCTCCAATCGAGACCGGTCATCAACAGCGTGCCGAACGGGCCGACCTCGTCGCGCAACGCGATGAGCTTGTCGAGGAACGTCTGCGGCGAGCCGTAGAGCGCGCAAGCTTGCGTAATGACCTCGACCGTGGCCGCATCGTCGGGCATGTCCGGATCAGGCTTCATCACCGAGAGAATGCCAACGCGGGAGAGCACCTCGCGCATGTAGGTGTAGAAATAATTATTTGATCCGGCTTTCGAAAAAACCCGGTCGTGCGCCTCGGCGTCGCTGTCCGCCACCATGACGTTGCGCGCGACGCGCCAATTTTCGCCGCGCGCCGGCTTGCCGGCCTCGGCGGCGGCCTTGCTGTAGGTCTGCCAGTGGGTCGCCACCGCATTGGCGGGCATGTTGTTGCCCGACAATATGCCCCAGCCGCGTTGCCCGGCGACACGTGCGGTCGGCGAGTTACGGCTGGAGACCGACATGGTGATGGGCGGGCCCGGCTTCTGGAACGGCTTGGGCATGCTGCCGATGCCGAGATGCGGAATGATCGCGTCCTTGATCTGCACGGACCGGAATTCGCCGGGAACGTCGTAGGGCGGATCCTGCGCCCAGATTTTCTCGATGGTGGCGATGGCCTCCATCGCCTTGCGGGCGCGCACGCCGCGGTCGGCGTTGCCGAACAGTTCGAAGTCGGAGAGCAGTCCGCCCGGACCGATGCCGAACATGAAGCGGCCGCGGCTCATGTGATCGAACTGCGCGACTTCGGCGGCGACGATGGCCGGGTCGTGATTGGGCAGGCAGATGACGCCGGTGCCGAATTTCAAGTTTTTGGTGCGCGGCACGAGGCTCGCCATGAACATCAGCGGCGAGGGGATCGGTTCGGTTGTCGCGGAAAAATGCTCGCCGAGCCACATTTCGTCGAAGCCGATCTGGTCGGCGTAAAGCGCCTTCTCCTCGTCCTCGGCGAGCGTGTCGGTGAACGCGCGCGCCGGCGGATGCACCGGCATCATGAATATTCCGAGGCGCATGGCTTATCTCCGCTCGAAGCGCCTCGGCCGTCTCCTTCGAGGCCCGCGCTACGCGCGGGCACCTCAGGATGACGGATCGAGCGCGTTATGCCGCAACGACGTCAGGATCGCGCACCGGCACGAGCGAAGCAAGCTTGGGCGCCACGTGATCGGCGAACAGCTGCATCGAACGGAACACCTTTTCGGGCGTCGCCCAGTTCTTGCCGGCCACGATCAGCAGCGTGCCGAAGCCGCCGGCTTCGTCGTAGAAATCGCGCAATTGCTTCGCCACGCTGTCGGGATCGCCGAGGAAATAGATGCCGGCCTCGGCAAGCTGGTCGAACGAAACGTCGTCGCCTTTGATGCCGATATCGTAATTGGAGGTGATGATGCGGATGAGCCCGCGCGCCTTCTGATAACCGAGCTCGTAATTGATCGCCGGGCGCAGATCATCCATCGCCTCGCTGCGGCTGTCGGCGAGATAGACGTAGCGGGCGACGGTGAGGTTGGCGAGCGGGTTGCTCCGCCCCGCGGCCTTGGCGGCGCGCGCGTAGCGGTCGGCCTTCTTTCGGATCGAGCCGGGCGGTTCGAGCTGTGCGCGCAACAGCGTGTAACCGCGCGCACCGGCCAGATCGATATTCTCCTCGGTGTCGGTCGCGGTCGCCAACGGCATATGCGGCAGCGTCAGCGGCCGCGGCGTGGCGACGATGCTTTTGCCTTGCCAGTATTTGCCGTCCCAGTCGAACGGCTCCGGCGCATTCCAGCATTTGAGAATGAGCTCGAGCGATTCGCGCATGCGGCCGTGGCGGTCGGTGTGCGACAGCCCGCGCTCGCCGGCAAACAGCGGATTGGGAAATCCCGAGCCGAAGCCGAAGATGAAACGGCCGTTGCCGACCACGTGGTCGGTCACCGCCGCCTGGATCGCGGTGTCGACCGGATGGGCGAGGTGGATGAGCTTCACCGCGGCGCCCATGCGGATCTGTTTGGTGAGCGCCGCCGCCTTGCACATCAACAATTCGGGCACCGGCAGCGTGTCGATCTTGTCGATATAGACCGGCTCGCCGTGATGCTCGCTGATGAAGGCGTACTTGAAGCCGAGCTTGTCAGCGTGGATGATTTCAGCGAGGTCCTCCTGGTAAGTCTGTGCGGCGGTGGTATGCGGACGAAAACCATTCGAGAAAATGCCGAATTCCATTCCAATTCCTCAAGGTTTGACGCGGCAAACTACGATCCCGGCCGCGACTTGACAACGTTCGGCCTGCGCATCGCATGGCCCCGACCTGAGTGCAATGCGTCAGTGCAACGTCTCGGGTTCGATCTGTGGCAAAATGACTTGCGCCACCAATCCATGCGGCTCCCGGTCGAGCAGCGTCAGGGTGCCGCGATGCGCTTCGATCACGGCGCGGGCAATCGAAAGACCCAGGCCAAAGCCGGTCTTACCGTTGCCGCCACGCGCGGCATCGCCGCGCACAAAGGGCTCGAACATCGCCCGCTTGTGGGTGTCCGGAATGCCTGGCCCGTCATCCGCGATGGCAATCGTCACCGTCGGCTCGGTCAGCGTCAGTTTGACGTCGGCCTTGCCGCCGTGAAACACCGCGTTGTCGATCAAATTCGTCAGCGCCCGATGCAAGTCCTCGGGATGGGCGCGGATGACCACATGATCCGGGCCGTGATAGCCGACCTCCCGCCCGCTATCGGCGAACTGATCGCAGATCGCCTGCAGGCTGGTCGCGAGATCGAGCGCCACCGCCTGCCTGGCGGTTTGTCTGTTGCGCAGGAAATGCAGGACGCTTTCCACCATGGACTCCATGTGCGCCAATTCTCCAAGCATCTTGGCGCGGGTCGATTCATCGTCGATGAACTCGCAGCGCAGGCGCAACCGCGTGATCGGCGTGCGCAGATCGTGGCTCACCGCGGCGAGCATGCGGGTCCGGTCGTCGATCAACCCCTTGATGCGCTCGCGCATCTGATTGAGCGCACGCGCCACGACGCGAACTTCCTGCGGCCCGCGTTCCGGGACTGGGGCGATTTCGCCGTTTGGATCGAAATTCTCCGCCGCCGAGGCGAAGCGGCGCAATGGCCCCGTCAACGCCAGCGCCGCCCAAACGCCAAGAAGCGGCGTGCTGATAAGGACGATAATCAATGTGATTGTGCCGGGGCCGAACCAGGGCAGCGGCGGCGGCGGCACAAGCTGCGCGGCAACGAACTGGCCGTCGTGCAGGCCGACGGCAATGCGCTCACCGGAAGCGGGGGACGGCGAAGGCGCGCTTCCGAGCGCCATCACACGGTAGTCCGGCCCCATGCGATGAGCAAAGCCTTCAACGGCGTAGTCAGTCGAGGCGGGCGGCGGCGCCGCGGCGGGGGGGCTCGGCACCAGCGCCAGCGCCAAGCGCGGGTAAGCCCGATTGATGGAAGCGACAAGGTCTGCGCGCCGATCCACCGGATTGGCGGCAATCAATTCCATCATGGAGGCAAGTTGATCGGGGAAAAACTGGTGCATCTCGTCATGGCGGTGATAGAGGAAAAAAACCGTCAGGAGCGCGTGGCTTGCAATCAGAGACGCCATGAGGAGCAAAACGATCTGGCCGCTGACGCGGGTCGGCAGATAGGAGTGGATGCCGAATTTCATGACGCCTCGACCTTCGCCGCAAACAAATAACCGCCCGCGCGCACCGTCTTGATGATTCCCGGATCGTGCGGATCGCGCTCGATCTTGCGGCGCAGACGGCTGATTAGGACGTCGATGCTGCGCCCGAGCGTATCGGCCGACCGTCCGTTCGTCAGGTCGAGGAGCTGCTCGCGCGACAACACCCGCCCGGCGCGCTCGCACAAGACTTGCAGCAGGCCGAACTCGGCGCTGGTCAGGGTGATGCGCGTTCCATTCGGGTCGGTCAGCTCGCGCACCAGGCAATCGATCCGCCATCCGCAAAAGGCGAAATGACGGGCCAGTTCGACGGCCGGCGTTGCCGCGCTGGCGCGGCGCAGAACGGCGCGGATGCGCGCCAGCAATTCGCGTGGATTGAACGGCTTCGACAGATAATCGTCGGCGCCCATCTCCAGCCCGACAATGCGGTCGAGTTCGTCGCCTTTCGCGGTCACCATGATGATCGGCACGCCCGAATGGGTCCGCAGCCGCCGGCACAGGCTGAGCCCGTCTTCACCCGGCAGCATCAGATCGAGCAGGATCAAATCGACCCGGCCGTCCTCGAGCATGCGATGGACACTTCGCCCGTCCGCCAAGATCGATACGCGAAAGTCGGCGGCGCGAAGATAGCGGCCGACGAGACGGCTGATTTCGGCGTCATCTTCGACGAGAAGAATGTGCGGCATGCGCGGATCCGGTTGGATGAGTGGGCACGGCCGGCACGATGTTGAGATTTTTGTTTCTGAATGTTTCTGGATTCGAGTCGGCAATACACGGAAACACGTTCGGCCTCGGCGGGCAAGTTTCCATTAACTGCAAAGGTGTTTCTTTGAAGGCACCTAAAGCGCAGGAGTGCCCCATGTCTTCGATATCGTCACTGAGCAGCTCGTTTCAATCGCCCCTCTCCATGCTGCAAAACGAGCTGACATCCGAGGTGTCCTCCGGCACCATCAGTTCGTCCGACGAGAGCGCATTGAGCTCGGCGCTCAACACCATCAACAGCGAACTGCAGAGCGATGCCTCGTCCTCGTCGGGACCGCCGTCGCCGTCCACTATGCAGTCGACGATCAGCAGCCTGATCTCGCAGCAGGTGCAAAGCGGCTCGCTGACCAGCAGTCAGGGGAGCGAATTGCAGAGCCTGTTCTCCAACGCATTCGCCAATGGCCCGGGCGGTGCCGGTGGCATGTCCGGCGGTCCACCACCCGGCGGCGGCGGCTTCGGCGGTTCGGGCGGCGCCAGCGCGTCCGGCAGTTCCAGTGGCTCCGGCGACTCCACAATCATCGAGATCCTGATGTCCAGCACGAGCGGCAGCTCGAGCAGCTCGGATTCGAGCAGCAGCTCCACCTCGTCGAGCGGCTCGTCATCGTCGGACAGCTCGTCGAACTCGAGCAGCTCGTCGTCGTCAACCTCCTCGTCGGACAACAACAACGCGCTCGACCAGTTTTTGCAGCTGCTGCAGCAATCGCTTTCCAACACGACCAGCTACAACGCTAACGGCGAAGCCAACAATACGATCGCGGCTCTGGTGATGAATTATCAGAGTTGAAGGCGCGCCGGCGGTTCACCTCCGACGAGCGCGTTCCACCTCGCCTTCGCATCGCGCTCGCGAAAATGCCACGGCTCCTCAGGCGGCCGTGGCATTTTTTGTGCCGAGCGCCGCGCGCACTTTAATCCTCCGCCGACGTGCCGAAATAATCGCGCGGCGTCTTGCCGAGCGCCCGGCGAAACATCGCGGTGAAAGCGCTCACGCTTCCATAGCCGAGCGCGCGTGCAACAGGCGCGACCTGCTCGCCCTCGGCCAGCCGGACGAGCGCCGCGGCCAGCCGGGCCTGCTGGCGCCAATCGACGAAGCGCATGCCGGTCTCGCTTGCAAACAATCGCGCCAGCGTCCGGCTGCAGGCGCCGGCGGTCTGCGACCATTGCTCCAGCGTCTCTTCGCGGCCGGGCGCTTGCGCCAGCGCCTCACACACGACGCGCAGTCTCTTGTCGTGCGGCATCGGCAGATGCAGCGGCTGCGCATCGAGCGTACGTATCTCATCCAGTATGAGCGCCTCGATGTGAGCCATGCGTCCGTTTCTGTTGTCGTCGAGCGGAGCATGCACCGCCTCGAGCACCAGTTCGCGCAACAGCCCGGTCATGAGAATGACCTTGCAGGTTTTTGATACAGGGCGGGCGAGGCGCGGTTCCACGTAGACGGCTCGCATCGCCACGGCGCGCGATATGCGGATGGCGTGGACAATGCCGGCCGGTATCCACAGCGCCCGGTTGGGCGGCACCACCCAGGTGCCCTCCGCAGCGGTGACGGTCACGACCCCATCCTCGGCCCAGGTGAGCTGGGCGCGCCGGTGGGTGTGCGGCGGAATGGTCGAGCCGGCCGGGACGTCTTTCGGCATCCCGGCGATCGGCCGTCGCGTGTTCTGATAGTCCGCCGGATCGGTGCTTTTCATCTTGTCCGTTTCGCGACAATCTCTGTCAGGACTTATGAATTCGGACGGCCCTACTATGCGCCCTTGAGCAAACAAGTCCAGCGGAGAGAGCGCGATGTCGTCGCGGCGCATCATAGGCTTCATCAATATCGGCCACATGATCGATCATATGTTCATGTTGATCTTTCCCACCGCCGTGCTCGGCATGCAGTCGACATTCGCGCGGCCGTACAGCGAATTGATCGCGCTCGCGCTCGGCGGCTTCATTGCGTTCGGCGCCGGTTCGTTTCCGGCCGGCTGGCTGGGCGACCGCTGGAGCCGCCGCAACATGATGGCGGTGTTTTTTCTCGGCATCGGCGCCGCGACCTTCGCGACCGGGCTGTCGCAAACGGTATGGCAACTGGCGGCGGGCCTCACGGCGATCGGACTGTTCGCCGCCATCTACCATCCGGTCGGGACGGCGATGCTGGTGAGCCACGCCGATCGGATCGGGCGCGAGATCGGCGTCAACGGCGTCTGGGGAAACCTGGGCGTGGCCTTCGCGGCTTTGGTCACCGGCGGCGCCAGCCAATGGCTGGGCTGGCGTTACGCGTTCATGCTGCCGGGAGCCGCTGCCGTTGTGGCCGGCATCATGTACCTCGCGCTGGTCCCGGCCGAAGCCAATCAGACCAAGGCCCGGGCCGGTGCGCGGGTGAGCTTCCCGCGCACCGTGGTGGTGCGGGCTTTTCTGGTCCTGGCGCTGGTGACGCTCGCCGGCGGTGTCGTGTTCAACGCAATAACCGTCGCCTTGCCGAAACTGATCGACGAGCGCTTGCCGCAGCTTGGCGGCTCGACGTTCGACGTCGGGCTGTTGGTTTGCGCCGTCTATGTGGTGGGGGCGATGTCGCAGCTGGTGATGGGCTGGATCATCGACCGTCATCCGCTCAAGGTGGGTTTTCTGGCCATCGCCTTGTTCCAGGCGCCGTTTGTTGCTGCCGCCGCCTTTGTGAGCGGCTGGCTCCTGGTCGCGGTGCTGGTCGCCATGATCTTCACCATCTTTGGCCAGGTCACCTTCAACGACGGCATGGTGGCGCGCTACGCCGACAGCGAGTGGCGCGCGCGGGTCTACGCGGTGCGTTATCTGCTGTCGTTTGGCGTCAGTGCCGTGGCGATACCGCTGGTCGCCTTCATGCACGGGCATGGCGGCTTCACCGCTTTGTTCGAAGTGCTGTCGCTGGGCAGTCTCTTGGTGCTGGTCGGAGCCGTGTTGTTTCCGTACCGCCGCGACGAGATCGAGCCCTTCGATATCCGACCGGCGGCGCCGGCGCCGGTGGCCGCGGAATAGACGGCGCAGCCGGCAATTGCGGCAAACTGGCCCTCAAGCGGGGTGATCGGGCTGGCCCGCCGTCGCCATTGTCGGCTATTCTGCGCGCCGAACCGGAACGCCGCAAACCGAACGCTGAATGTCCCGCCTGCGCATCTATGGCATCGCCCGCACCCGTGCCTTTCGTGCGCTGTGGATGGCGGCCGAGCTTGGTCTTCCCTACGAGCATCTGCCGATCGAGATCGGCGAAGCCGGCGCCCGGGCGCCGGAGTTTTTGGCCATCAATCCGAACGGACGGCTGCCCTTCATCGACGATGACGGCTTCGTGCTGTTCGAGTCGCTGGCGATCACGCTTTACCTCGCCAAGAAACATTCGCTCGGCACGCTTTATCCGGCGTCGCTGCAGGACGAGGCGAGGGCCTGGCAGTGGAGCTTTTGGGCGATCTGCGAGGTCGATCGCGGCGTCAACATCTGGTCGCTGCACGCGGTGCGGCTGCCGCCGGCCGAGCGCGATGCGGCCAAGCGCGATGAGGCGCTGAAAGTCATTGCCGCGCCATTCAAGATTCTGGATGCGGCCGTGGCGAAACAGCCTTATTTGCTCGGCAATGAGTTCACCGTCGCCGATCTCAACGTTGCGGCCGTCATCAGCCGCGCCATCGAGATGGATCTCGCCGCGGTGCCGAACTTGAAAACCTGGCTCACCAATTGTCTGCAGCGCCCCGCGGCGCGCAAGGCGCTGGCGCTGAAGAATAAGGCCGACAGTGAAACCTCGCCGGACGTGACCCGCCGCATAGCCCGGATCAATCGGCTGTGAATACGAAGGCTGGACCGTTCAACCTCGCGCAAGCGTTCAACGAGGCGGTGTCGCTGCAGCGGCAAGGGCGGCTGCGCGATGCCGAGAAAGTTTATACGCGCGTGCTCAAGGCGGCGCCGGATCATTTCGACGCGCTCAATCTGCTCGGCACCGTCAAGGCGCAGCTCGGCCGCATGGGCGAAGCGCATCGCCTGATCAGCGCCGCGGTGAAGATCAATCCGCGCGTGGGCGGCGCCTGGGCCAATCTCGGCCAGGTGTTGCTGGCGCTTAAGCGCGGCGACGAAGCGCTCGAATGCTTTAACAAAGCCCGCGTGCTGGCGCCGGACGACGTCACCATCCTTTATCAGCATGCCAATGCGCTGCTCGGCGCCGGCCAGGCCGAAGAGGCGCTCGCCGAATTCCGTCAGGTGCTGGCACGCGCGCCGCAGCACGCCGAGGCGCGGCTCAATTGCGGCATCGCCCACGCGGCTTTGGGCTTTCACGACGAAGCCGTTGCCGAATTCGATGCCGCGCTGGCGATGATGCCGGGCCATCCGCTGGCGCATCACAATCGCGGCCTCGCCTTGTACGAGCTCGGCCGCTACGCCGCGGCGCTCGAGGCGCACGACCGCACGGTGACGGCGGCGCCCGAACATGCGGGAGCGTGGCTGCATCGCGGGCGCGCGCTTGCCGCGCTCAACCGCCACGATGAGGCGGTCGCGAGCTACCGCAAGGCGCGCGCGATCGGCAAGGACGACGCCGACGTCAATTTCAGCGAAGCGATGGCGCTGCTCACGCTCGGCGATTATCGGTCAGGCTTTGAGAAATACGAGGCGCGCTGGCGGCGATCCGGCATGCCGGCGCCGAAGAGCCGCGGCCGGCCGCTATGGCTCGGCGATTACCCGCTGTCGCGGAAAACCGTGCTGCTGCACGCCGAACAGGGATTGGGCGACACCATCCAGTTCGCGCGCTATGTGCCGCTGCTGGCCGCGGCCGGCGCCAGCATCGTGCTCGAAGTGCAGCACGAGTTGACGGCGCTGTTGGCGCAGCTTCCCGGCGGCGCCAGGATCGTCGCGCGCGGCGAGGCGCTGCCGCCCTACGATGCGCATTGTCCGCTGGGCAGCCTGCCGCTGGCGCTGCACACCGAGCCCGACAGCGTGCCGGCACCGATTCCGTATCTGTCGGCCGACGAGGCTTCGCTCGCCAAATGGTCGCCGCGCATCGGCGCGCTGGCACGTCCGCGCATTGCCATCGCCTGGTCGGGCAATGCCAGCCATTACAACGACCGCAACCGATCGATTCCGTTCGCGCGCCTTGAACCGCTCCTGGCGAGCGAGGGCAGGGGCGCGCGCTTCATCAGCATTCAGCGCGACGTCCGCCCCGAGGAAGCGGATAAACTCGCCGCCGAGACGCGCGTGACCCATGTGGGCTCTGATCTGGAAAACTTCACCGACACGGCGGCGGTGATCGCGTTGTCCGATCTGGTGATCTCCGCCGATACCGCGGTCGCGCATCTCGCCGGCGCCATGGGCCGGCCGCTCTGGGTGCTCATTCCATTTGCACCCGATTGGCGCTGGACGCTCAACGGCGAGACCAGTCCCTGGTATCCGACCGCCCGCCTGTTCCGCCAGGCCACATCCGGTGATTGGGACGGCGTCATCGCCCGCGTGGCCGCCGAGCTTGCCGGCTTCATTTCGCCGGCCAGCTGAAGCTCGCGTTAACGCGCCAGCCTGTTCGCCCGCGGCGCGTTTTGCGCTATGGTCGGTTGAAATTTTCCGAGGAGACGCGCGATGAATATCAATGTCGGCCGGCTCGACCATTATAATGTGTCGACCCGCAAGCTGCAGGAGACCATCGAATTCTACGAAGAAGTGCTGGGCTTTGAGAATGGCCCGCGCCCACCGTTCAACTTTCCCGGCGCCTGGCTTTACAGCGACGGCCATCCGGTGCTGCATCTTAACGACATCTCGCAGACCGATCGCGAGCAGCGCGCCGATTCCGGCGTCATCGATCACGTCGCGTTTGGCAGCCGCGGTTTCGAGGCGATGAAGCAGCACCTCGTCGGCAGAGGCGTGTCTTATCGCGTGAACCTGGTGCCCAACAGCACGCGCTGCCAGATTTTCCTCCGCGATCCGAACAACGTCGAGATCGAGCTGAACTTCGATACTAAAAATGAAGGCGCCGCTGCCTGATCGCGGCGAATTTTAGTTGCGACTGCCGATCGGGTCGGTGGGTGCCGGCAAGAATTGGGCGCCAACAAACGCCGTCGTATCGGAAAAACAGAAACCGTTGCGATCGACGGCGAGCCGCATCGACCTTTTCTCAGTGGGGGTTGATCGGATGGGAAAATGCACTGGCTCGCCGCCGCCGCCAATGCCAGACTGCGTGCCTGATGGGGGAAAGGCGGGCGGGATAATCGATGGTCTTGCTGCAAGTCATCGTCGGCGGCCTCCTGCTCGGCGCCATCTACGCCTTATTTTCATCCGGGCTGACGCTGATCTGGGGCATGATGAATTTCATCAATTTCGCCCATGGCGAATTCGTCATGCTCGGCATGTACGTGGCGCTATTGGCCGTGCTCTATCTCGGCGGCGGGGTGATCGGCTTCGGCGCCGCGGCGGCGCTGGTGCTGTTTCTTTTGGGCATCGTCATTTATCTCGCCCTTATTCGCCACGTGCTGCGCGGGCCGATGCTGTCGCAGATCTTGTCCACCTTCGGGCTTGCTTTGCTGCTGCGCTACTCGGCGTTCTATATTTTCTCGGCAAATTTCGTGTCGCTGCCGCAGACATCGCTCGCCGGCACGCTCAAAGTGGGCGGTATTTTCCTCCCCGTGGCGCAACTCGTTGCCGGCGCGGTCGCCGTTGCGCTCACGCTTGCGCTGCACTTTCTGCTCACCCGCACCAATGTGGGAAGCCGGCTTCTCGCCGTCGCCGAGGACCGATCCGCGGCGATGCTGATGGGCATCCGGCCTGACCGCATGCAGGCTTTGGCCTGGGGACTGTCGGCGGGCGCGGCGGGGATTGCCGGCGCCCTGATGGCAACCGCCTATCCGTGGTCGCCTTCGGTCGGCGAAACCTTCGGGCTCATCGCCTTCGTGACCGTCGCGCTCGGCGGCTTCGGCAGCGTGCTCGGCTCGCTCTATGCCGGCCTGATCATCGGGCTCATTGAGGCCATTTCCGCCTTCTGGCTCGGCGCGATCTACAAGGACATCGTCGTCTATGGCCTGTTCGTCGCGCTGCTCTGGTTCCGCCCGCAAGGTTTGATGGGGAAGGCGTGAAATATTTTTTATCCCCGCGCGTGGGCGTGTGCGTGCTTGCGGCGCTGCTGCTGCTGTTCCCAATTGTTTTTTCTGACGCGTTTTATCGCGACATCGGCGTCACTTTTCTGCTCGCGGCGATCTCCGCCTCGGCGTGGAATATTGTCGGCGGCTATGCCGGCCAGGTGTCCGTCGGCCATTCCATGTTTTTCGGGCTCGGCGCCTATACGCCGCTCCTGTTCTACACGCTGTGGGGCTGGCCGCCGCTCGCCGGCGTTCCGATCGGCATGCTGCTCGCGATCGGGCTCGCGGTGGTGATCGGCATGCCGACCTTCCGGCTGACCGGACATTATTTCAGCATGGCGACCATCGCGGTCGCCGAGCTCATTCGGATTTTCACCGGCACGTGGAGTCTGGTCGGCGGCGCCATCGGTTTGCAAGGCCCCGCCGTGGCGCGCGGCTGGTGGGATCTGACGTTTCGCAGCGAATTGCCGTATTACTATATCTTTCTCGCCGTGCTGGCGGTTGTTTTGCTCACGACGGCGGCGGTTGAGCGCCGCCGCTTTGGTTTTTACCTGCAGGCGATCAAGGCCAGCGAGCGTGCGGCCAGAAGCCTCGGCGTTCCGGTGCGCCTGACGAAATTGAATGCGCTGGCGCTCTCAGCCGCGTTTACGTCCGCCGCCGGCTCGCTCTATGTCATCAAGACCGGCTTCATCGATCCCGACAGCGCCTTCGGAATTCTGATTTCGGTACAGATGCTGATCGTTGCCGCGCTCGGCGGCGCCGGCACGCTGTTCGGCCCGCTCATTGGCGCGCTCATTCTGGTGCCGCTGCAGACCGCGGCGAATACCTGGTTCGGTGGCGGCGGGAGCGGACTGACCTTCATTATCTACGGCGGCATCATCGTGCTGATCGCGCGTTTTGAGCCGGGCGGATTGTGCGATCTGTGGCGCCGTTTCGCGACACGGATTTGGAGGCGCGCGCATGCTGCTTGAGGCGCAAGGCGTCACCAAGGCGTTCGGTGATTTTTGGGCGGTGGCAGGCGCCGACCTCGCCGTCGAGGAAGGCGAAATCGTCGGCCTGATCGGGCCGAACGGCGCCGGCAAGTCGACCTTTTTCAATTGCCTTGCCGGCGACATGCAGCCGACTTCGGGGCGCATCCTCTTCAACGGCGTCGACGTCACCCGCGCCTCGCCGGAAGCCCATGCGCGCGCCGGCATCGGCCGCACCTTTCAGGTGCCGGCGACGTTCGAAGACATGAGCGTCCTCGACAACGTCACGGTCGGCGCCTTCCTGCGCCATCCGCAGCGCAACGACGCCCGCGAGCACGCCCGCCGCATTGTTGAAATGACCGGCCTGCGGCCCGAACAGGCCGGACGGTCGCTCGGCACGCCCGGACGCAAGCGCCTGGGGATTGCGCGCGTGCTCGCCACCGAGCCACGATTGCTGCTGCTTGACGAGGCGCTTGCCGGTCTCACGCCGCGTGAGTTGCAGGAGGCGATCGCGCTGGTGCGGCGCATCCACGAAAGCGGCGTCACCATCGTCATCGTCGAGCATATCATGGAAGTGATCATGACGCTGACCAGGCGGGTGCTAGTGTTCAATCAGGGCCGCGTCATCGCCAGCGGCACGCCCGAGGAGGTCGTACGCGACGACGCGGTGATCGAAGCTTATCTCGGCCGCGGCGCACGCAGTCATTCCCGCGCAAGCGGGAATCCATAATCGCGGCACAGGTAAATGCTGTAGCGGCAGTGGTTATGGGGCCCCGCTTACGGGGCCGCCCCATCGCGCGACGGGGACCCCGGCGCGGAGACGACGGTCGAGAAAGCGGCGAGTTCAACATGGCCGAGCTGACAGTCGAACATCTGGAAGTGCGCTACGGCGATCTGATCGGCGTCGCCGATATTTCGTTGCGGGTCGAGGCGGGGCAGGTCGTCGCTCTGCTCGGCTCCAACGGCGCCGGCAAGACGACGACGCTTTCGGCGATTGCCGGACTGATCCGGCCGAGCCGCGGCCGCATCGCATGGCGCGGCGAGACGATTTCCGGGCAGCCGGCTTACGCCATCGTGAGCAAGGGGCTGGCGCTGTCGCCGGAAGGCTGGCGGCTGTTCGTCAACCAGACCGTTGAACAGAATTTGCGGCTTGGCGCCACCGTGCTTGCCGGGCGTGCGCGCATCGAGGCGCTGTTCGAGCGGGTCTACGCGCTGTTTCCGCGGCTTGCCGAACGGCGCCGGCAATCGGCCGGCACGCTGTCGGGGGGCGAGCGGCAAATGCTGGCCGTGGGCCGTGCACTGATGAGCGAGCCGCGGCTGTTGATGCTCGATGAGCCGAGCCTCGGGCTTGCGCCGGCGGTGGTCGAGACGCTTTACGATAAGCTCGACGAATTGCATCGGGCGGGCTTGACGCTGCTCTTGGCCGAGCAGTCGATTCCGCTGGCGCTCGGCATGGCCGATTACGCCTACGTGCTGCAAACGGGCCGCGTCGCCCTGCAGGGCCCGGCCGCCGAGCTCGAGCGCAACGAAGACGTTCAGCACATCTATCTCGGCATTCGCGGCGGCGCCAGGACAGCAGTGGAGACAGCAGCGGAGACGGATGGCAGCCGGGCGGGGGAGACGAAGCGATGACGAAACCGCAACGCGACGATCGCCGTTCGGCCGGATCGTTCCTGCCGCTCAAAAGCGGACGAAAATCCGACCAGGTGTTTGAGCAGATTTCCAGCTTCATCCGCAGCGGCCGCTTTCCGCCCGGCGCGCGGCTGCCCGCCGAGCGCGAGCTGACCGCCATCCTCAACACCAGCCGGCAAACCGTTCGCGAGGCAATCTACCGCGCCGAGCTTGTCGGCCTCATCGAGGTGCGGCATGGCGCCGGCAGCTTCGTCGTCTCGCAGACGCCGCAGGTCCCTGCCGACAAGCCGCTGCTCGACCTGATCAAGATCGAGGCGAATCGGGCCGGCGAATTTTTTGAAATCCGGCGCGCGCTCGAAGGCTGGTGCGCCGCTCAGGCGGCAAAAGTGGCGAGCCAGTCGCACCTCGACGCCATGCGCGACCTCGCCGTCACCGACGAGGCCTGGGAGGCAAACGACATCGGCTTTCACCAGGCGCTGGCTGCGGCCACGGGCAATTCGTTGGCGGTGCGCATCATGGATATTCTGCGCGGGGCCTTCTCCGCCTTTTATCGCCTCAAGCGCTTCATGCCGACGCGCGAGGAGCAGCAGGTGATCTGCCGGCATCACCTCGATATCTATGACGCCGTGCGAACGCGTTCGCCGGAGCGGGCGCGCGCCGCGATCATCGCCCATATGAATTTCATCGAGGAGAAACTGGCCGAGAGCGTCGAAGGCTTGGCTGCCGAGACGGAGTGACGGCAAACCTACCTGCCGTCTTCCCACAGCGCTTCCAGCCGGTGGCGGAAGGCCTTCGGCTTTTCGGCGAACAGCCGCCGTGCGATGCGCTCGGCGCGCTGCGAAAGTTCGGCGCGCCGTGCGGCGCAGGCCGGCGTGAGCCGTGAGCGCCAATGTGCCAGCGGCTGATGCGGCCCGGTGAGCCGATCGAGCACGGCGAGATCCTGGCATTTGCCGAGCCGGCCGCGCAGGCGCTCGGCCTCATCGGTCCACATGCGGCCGAAGCGCGGCCATAACGGCTCGACGAGCTCCATCTGATAGCGGTGGTCGACCACGCGCTGGCG